>JBAXBI010000223.1:0-2984 GCA_037142055.1 Candidatus Omnitrophota bacterium
TCGCGAGTTACCTTGAAAGATGTAGCTAGAATTGAAATGGGTGGGGCAGATTATTCAGCGCAAGCGCGTATCAATGGTCGTCCATCAGCCGCTGTTGCTATCAAGCTTTCACCAACAGCTAATGCTGTTGCGACCGCCGATGCTGTCAAAGCCAAGGTTGAAGAGCTTTCTAAGTTCTTTCCAGCTAACGTTCGAGTTGATTATCCTTTAGATCAATCTGCTTTTGTTAAGGTTTCTATCGAGGAAGTTATCAAGACTCTTTTGATTGCTATCTTCTTAGTCTTTTTAGTTATGTATTTGTTTTTGCAGAACTTTCGTGCCACCTTGATTCCTACAATCGTTGTTCCTGTGGCTTTAATGGGGACCTTTGCAACGATGAAGGCCTTTGGGTTTTCAATTAATGTTCTGACCATGTTTGGGATGGTTTTAGCCATTGGTATGTTGGTCGATGATGCGATTGTGGTTGTTGAAAATGTCGAGCGTCTTATGAGAGAAGAGGGCTTGTCTCCTCGGGATGCCAGCCGTAAGGCCATGGAGCAAATTACAGGAGCTTTGATAGGCATTTCTCTGGTTCTAACGGCTGTTTTTATCCCCATGGCGTTTTTCGGTGGTTCTGTTGGGGCTATCTACCGTCAATTTTCAATGGCACTTATTGCGTCCATGCTTTTTTCTATCTTCTTGGCAATGTCTCTGACGCCAGCCTTGTGCGCGTCTTTGTTGCTTCCTATTCCTAAAGGCCATCATCACGAGAAGGGTGGTTTCTTTGGTTGGTTTAACCGTGGCTTTTCCGCCAGCACCAAGAAGTATGAAAATTTTGTTGCTCGTATACTTCAAAAGACTGGTCGATATATCATTGTGTATTTGGTAATTATCGCTGCTGTTGTGGTTTTATATAAACACATGCCATCTTCGTTTCTGCCAGAAGAAGATCAGGGATATTTTATTTGTCTTATTCAATTACCTGTAGGAGCAACCCAAGAGAGAACTGTTGAGGTTTTAAAGAAGGTTGAGAATTTCTTTTTAAGTCAGTCGGAAACTGACAAGATTATTACGGTCGCTGGTTTTAGCTTTAGCGGACGAGGACAAAACTCTGCGCTTTCATTTATTCGTCTTAAAGATTGGAAACAAAGACCAGGGCCGCAGCATAGTGCCCAAGCGATTATTCGACGAGCATTTGGCGCTTTTATGGGTGTCAAGGATGCTGTTATTTTTCCAATCAATCTTCCTCCAATTCCAGAGTTAGGGACGTCTTCTGGGTTTGATTTTCAACTAGAAGACCAGGGCGGTTTAGGACATGAACAATTAATGAAAGCCAAGGATCAAATGCTGGCTATGGCATCCAAAAATCCTAATATTGTCGGCTTACGCTTGCAAGGCCTGGAAGATGCCGCTCAATTGAAGTTGGATGTTGATAAGGACAAGGCATCTGCTATGGGGGTGTCTCTTTCAGATATCAATATGGCATTACAGTCGAATTTGGGATCTTTGTACGTCAATAATTACGTCAACGGCAATCGTGTACAGAAGGTTATTGCTCAGTTGGATGCGCCTTTTCGTATGCTTCCTGATGATGTGGGTAAGATCTTTGTGCGTAACAATCAAGGGCAGATGGTGTCTTTATCAGGGCTAGTTACTTTGAAATGGACCTATGGTTCGCCGCAGTTGCAAAGATACAATGGCTTTCCCTCAGTTGAATTAGTTGGCAGCACTCCTCCTGGTAAAAGTACAGGGGATGCTATGAAGGCAATGGAGGAGATGGCGAAACAATTACCTAAAGGTTTTGGTTTTGAGTGGACAGGGCAGTCTTATGAGGAGCGTCTCTCTGGAGCTCAAGCGCCTGCTTTATTTGTTCTTTCTCTTATAATTGTATTCTTATCGCTCTCAGCGCTCTATGAAAGCTGGTCTATTCCTTTTGCTGTTATGTTGGTTGTTCCTTTGGGGATCTTTGGGTCTTTGGTTGGGGCAAGTTTGCGTGGACTTCCAAATGATGTGTATTTTAAAGTAGGACTGTTGGCTATTATAGGATTATCGACGAAGAATGCGATTTTAATTGTGGAATTTGCTAAAGATTTGCAATCTAAAGGTAAAGGCCTCATAGAAGCCACTCTTCAGGCTGTGCATTTACGGTTAAGGCCAATTCTGATGACTTCATTTGCCTTTATTCTTGGTGTAACGCCTTTGGCCTGGAGCACAGGGGCAGGCTCAGCTAGTCAGCATGCCATTGGTACTGGTGTTGCGGCAGGAATGATATCAGCAACTGTATTAGCTATCTTCTTGGTTCCGGTGTTTTTTGTTGTGGTTATTCGTTTGTTCGAGCCTAAGAAACCGGCGATCAAGAAACAGGTCGCGGATAAATTTAGTAAGACCATTTGGCAGGAGGTTGAAGGTCGTCATGAATAAATATAGAAATTTAGTTTTAGTTCGATACATGGAGGGGTTTTGTTGTGTCATTGCGAGGAGTGTTCTTCAACGACGAAGCAATCCTTTTATAAAGATTGCTTCACCAAGCAAAAAGAGAGGTTCGCAATGACACCTGTCGTAACGTTTTCTAGAATTAAATTGGCACTATTCTTAATACTGTCTATTTTATTGACCGGTTGTAGTTTGATGCCGTTTTATCATCGTCCTGCTGCTCCTTTGGTTAATCAATGGTCTCTTAAGCAGGGGGGTAATACATCGGCTTCTGTTGCAGCGGCGGATATTAGCTGGAAGGTATTCTTTAAAGATCAACGTTTACAAAAACTCATCGAACTGGCTTTAGCGAATAATCGCGATCTTAGAATGGCAGCTTTAAATGTGGAAGCTCTTCAAGCTCAGTATCGCATTGGGACGGCCAATGGCATTCCAACGATTAATGCGCTTGGAAATGGAAACAAAGCTCATCAGCCAACAACCAAGGATGGAGATTTTAAAACTAAAGGGCTCTATAGTGTAGGTTTAGGAGTGACTTCTTATGAACTGGATTTCTTTGGTCGTATTCGAAG
>JBAXBI010000224.1:0-2973 GCA_037142055.1 Candidatus Omnitrophota bacterium
GTTTCATATTTTACATTTTCAAATGATGGATATCCTACAGTTTTTAATTTTTCTCCAGATTCTTCCCAAGCGATTTTTTCAGAAGGCGAAAGCTTAAGCAGGATAGGTGTCAGCAGAGGTTGTATTTCAATGTGCCCTTCGATAATTTGGGTTTCGAAGCGTTCAAACATAATACGCTCTTGGGCTGCATGTTGATCGACAAGAAACAGCGATTGATCAGCTTCGAAAAGCAGGTATTTGCTTATAAAGCTCCCAATAAACCGTGCGCGGGCAAATTTACTCTTTAAAGTGTTATCACTTTTAAAAAGATTTTCCGTAGCTGTTTGCCAATGGCTTGAATCTAAATGACCTGTAGGGGTGGTGTTGTAAGAGGAAGGATTAAAGGTGGACTGGTGCTGGTTTGGATTAAAGATAATTTGTTCAGGAGAGTGAATTGGCTGATCCACTCTTGGTAGTGTAAATGAAGAACTTCTGTTAAGAGTTTGACTTTCTAAAGAGTGGTTTGGAAATGCGATACTTTTGGCCTGGCCCTGCTGCATGAGGGTATATTCCACCATATGTCTTACGAAAGAAACAAGTCGGCTTTCTTGACGAAGTCTAACTTCACGCTTAGTGGGATGGATATTAACATCGACCTCACCGGGAGGTATTTGAATATCTAAAATAAAAGCCGGATAAACTCCAGGAGGTAAGATTATCCGATATATATCGTTGACATTAAAGCTTAAGTTTTTGCTTTCAACCGGACGGTTATTGACAAAGATATATTGCAAATCTCGTCGAGGACGTTGGACGTTGATATTGCTTAGGATCATTCGTACCTTAGCGCCGATCTCTGCAAAGTCTTGGGTAGCTTCCAGCAGATCCTTGCTTTCTAGATTTAAGCTGTGTGCCATGCGGTCTGTAGCAGAAGACGTGGGCCTTAAATCCAGCATGGAGCGACCTGCATGCGTTAGCGTGAAACGTTTAGTCGGATATAAAAGGGTGTAAGGCAGAAAGATGTTAAAAATCTGCTGCATCTCGGCAGTTGAGCTTTTTAAGAACTTACGACGGGCCGGGGTGTTAAAGAAAAGCTGGGTAATTTTAATTTCGGTGCCAGAGGAGGAGAGGGCGGTTGGTTTTAAATCAAGACGTTTTCCCCCTTGCAGGTGAATTTCCCAACCGTCGGCATTGCTGGACTTACTACGTAAAATGATGTCAGAAACTGCCGCTGTTGAATAGAGCGCTTCTCCACGAAACCCCATGGAAGAAAGGCGTTCTAGATCTTCAATACTTTGCAGTTTACTGGTGGCATGGCGTTGAAAGATTTTTTCCAAATCATCTTTTGAGATCCCGCAGCCATTGTCCTTGATATGGATAAGTTCTTTGCCAGCATCTTTTAAATGAACTTCAATATGGTTAGCTTCTGCATCGATAGAGTTTTCAACGAGCTCCTTTACAACAGAAGCGGGACGTTCCACCACTTCGCCGGCTGCGATCTTGGCAATGACATCAGGGGAAAGAATCTGGACACTTGGCATGGGGACAATTCCTTATATTAGTGCATCAAACCACTATTGTATGTTAGTCATGGATTATACTTTTAAGTTTTAGGAACAATTTTTACGGCTCCGGTTGTCTTTAACCGACCAATCATTTCTAGAATTTCCTAAAGCTTTTTAATTTTATCCTTAGGACAACTTCTTCTTTATTTCATCCAACTTCTTAAGCGCTTCAAGTGGAGTGATGTTGTTGATATCCACCGCCTCCAGCACAGAGCGCAATTCTTCTACCACCGGGTCAGAGGTGGGGGTAAATAAATCTATTTGCCTTTCGTGATGCTTCATTGGTGTTGTGGAGCCAAGTTCAAGTTCGCAGAGGATTTCCTTAGAGCGTTTGATGATGCTCTCTGGAATACCAGCGAGTTTGGCCACATAGATCCCATAGGAATCATCACAACCGCCAGGCACAATTTTATGCATAAAGATGATCTGATCTTTCCATTCTTTAACTGCTACGTTGTAATTCTTAACTCCTGAAAATCGTTCGCTTAGGGCAATGAGTTCATGGAAATGGGTGGCAAAGAGCGTTCGTACTCTTTGTTTTTGTAAATATTCAGCTAAACTCCAGGCTAAAGAAAGGCCATCAGTCGTCGATGTGCCACGGCCGATTTCATCGAGAATAACTAAGGAGCGGGCGGTAAGATTGTTGAGAATATCAGCCGCTTCAGTCATTTCCACCATGAAGGTGCTTTGATTTTTGGAGATATCATCATGAGCACCAATACGAGTGAAGATTTTATCAACCAATCCAATGGTGGCAGAGTTCGCAGGTATCGGAGCGCCCATTTGCGCCATCAGAACCAGGATTGCTGTCTGACGGATAAAGGTGCTTTTTCCCGCCATATTAGGACCGGTTAGGATAATGAGATGATTTTCATCAGCATCCAGTAAGGTGTCATTTGCTATAAAATTCTCAGCCACTGTCTTTTCAACAACGGGGTGACGGCCGTCTTTGATATCAATAGTCATTCCATCGTTAATTACAGGAAAGTTATAGTTGGGCTGTTGGCTTAAGAAGCTTAAGGATAAAGCACAATCAAGATGAGCAATTTGTAAAGAGTAGGTATGAACTCCAGAGACGTTTTCCAGAATAGATTTTTCAATGGAGGTAAGAATTCTTTTTTCAATGGATAAGATTTTATCCAAAGCGGTGAGGAACTTTTCTTCGTATTCTTTAAGCTCTGGGGTGATGTAGCGTTCGCCGGTACTTAAGGTTTGTTTGCGGATATAATGCGCTGGTGCATTTTTCTGCTGGGTTTTGGTGATTTCAATATAATACCCAAAGACATTGTTAAAGCCGACCTTAAGCGAGGAGATGCCAGTTTTACGAATCTCTTCTGCCTGATATTGAGCAAGCCAAATACGAGCGTTGTCCTGAAGTCCGCGAAGCTCATCAACTTTTTTACCAACGCCCTGCGACATGATTTTTCAC
>JBAXBI010000225.1:0-2972 GCA_037142055.1 Candidatus Omnitrophota bacterium
CATAATGTTCAAGAAGCCGTATTAGATGCGGATGTAGTCATCATTGCTGTTGAATGGCCAGAATTTTTAAGGTTTGACGAAGATGTAATTAACTTAATGAGGAATAAGATCATCATTGACCCCAATGGTTTTCTAGCCAAAATAGTTGAGCATAAGGATTTAAATTATATTTCTGTAGGGAAAAGTTTAGATAAAAGGATGAGTCAATGAAATTAAAAGGCCGCACGGCAGTCATTACTGGAGCAAATCAGGGCTTAGGAGAGGCTATTGCCGTAGAATTTGTCCGCCAGGGCGCAGATGTCTATATTTGTGCACGCGATAAGGATAAATTATCGGCGGTTAAGAAGAAACTGGAAAGAATTTCTATAAAAGGGCAAAAAATATTTGCCATGACGGTGGATGTTTCAAAGGAGTCACAAGTAGAAAAACTTATTAAGGCGTCGATTGCTGAATTTGGTCATGTGGATATTTTTGTTAATAATGCCGGGATTTATGGGCCAAAGGGGCCGATTGAAAAAGTGGATTCCTCTGATTGGGCCAAGGCTATTGAAATTAATTTGAATGGGGTGTTTTATTGTTGTAAACATATCATTGCCCATATGAAGAAAAATAATTATGGCAAAATAATAAATCTTTCCGGCGGAGGGGCAACGGCTCCGCTTCCTTTTATCAGCGCCTATGCGGCTTCAAAGGCAGGAGTTGTCCGATTGACAGAAACTTTAGCGGTAGAATGCCAGGCATTTAAGATCGATGTGAATGCGATGGCGCCTGGTGCGCTTAATACCAGGTTATTAGAGGAAGTATTATCAGCTGGCCCTCAAGTTGTAGGGAAGGATTTTTATGAGAAAGCTTTGAAGCAGAAGAAGGACGGAGGGGTTCCTTTAGAGGTGGGTGTTGAGCTTTGTGTATTTTTAGCTTCTTTAGAAAGCGATGGCATTACCGGTCGTATCATCAGCGCCAAATGGGATTCCTGGAAGTCTCTGCCTAGTCGTCGGGATGAACTTAGGGGAAGTGATATTTATACTCTGCGGCGTATAGTTCCAGAAGACCGCGGCAAGAAATGGGATTAGTCATGAATGTCGCCATAGTAGGTTGCGGGTTAATTGGAAAAAAACGTGCATTGGCCTTGGGGCCACATCAGCTTTTATTAGTTGTTGACTCAGATATTAAACGTGCCCAGGCAATAGCGGCTTTAGGATCCCAGGCTAAAGTTTCTGCTGATTTTAACGATGTTATAAAAAATCCACATATTGATATTGTCATTGTTTCTACCACTAACGATAAATTAGCAGAGATCACAATCGAGGCTGTGAAAGCAGGAAAGCATGTATTGGTCGAGAAGCCTGCGGGTAGGAATCTTAAAGAAATTGAAGAAATTGCTAAACTTGCTCAAAATAATAAGGTGATGGTTAAGGTGGGTTTTAATTTACGTTACCATCCAGCCTTATTAAAGGCCCGGGAAATTGTAAATTCGGGTGTGATGGGAGAATTAATGTTTGTCCGAGGACGTTACGGTCACGGAGGCCGCGTCGGTTACGACAAAGAATGGCGGGCCATACCAGAAATATCAGGAGGAGGGGAATTGATCGATCAGGGAGTACATATGATCGATCTGTCCCGGTGGTTTTTGGGGGATTTTATTTCTCTCCAAAGTGAGGCGCGTACTTATTTCTGGAATATGCCGGTTGATGATAATGCTTTTCTTTGTCTGAGCACTCAGAAAAATCAAATTGCATGGATTCATGTCAGTTGCACGGAATGGAAAAATATGTTTTCATTAGAAATTTACGGTAAAACTGGAAAAATCCAGATTGACGGACTCGGCGGCAGTTATGGGACGGAAAAGTTGACCTATTACCAAATGCTTCCCGAAATGGGGCCTCCGCAAACCACGGTTTGGGAGTATCCGGGTAAGGATGAGTCGTGGAACTTAGAGTTTGAAGCCTTTATCGATGCGATTAATTCCGGTAAACCGCTTAATGGCGATATCAACGATGCCTACGAAGCGCTTAAAATAGTTGATAAAGTTTATAACGGGGAGAAAAGAAAATGATCATCGCACGAAGTCCTCTACGTATAACCTTAGGCGGTGGGGGAACAGATCTGCCTTCGTATTATGAAAAATTTGGCGGATTTTTAATAGCAGCAGCTATTGACCGTTATGTTTATATTACGCTTCACGAAACCTTTGTGGATTATCTCATTATAAAATATTCAAAAATGGAGAAAGTTCGAAAGGTAGAAGCCATTAAGCATCCGATCATCCGTGAAGCCTTGAAGATGCTGGATATTGATTGTGCTTATCTGGAATTGAGCAGCATGGCAGATATCCCTGCTGGTACGGGTCTGGGCTCATCAGGCAGTTTTACAACGGCTTTGTTGAAATCCTTATATGCGTATAAGCGTAATTTGATCCATCCTAAAGAATTGGCGGAACAGGCCTGTGATATTGAGATCAATAAATTGAAAGAGCCTATCGGCAAGCAGGATCAATATATTGCTGCGTACGGCGGGATCACCTGTTTTGAATTTACCAAGAAATCGGTAAAGGCATATCCGCTGAAAATAGAAAAAGAAATCTTTTATGATCTTGAGGATAATTTGTTAATGTTTTTCACCGGTTACACGCGTTCTGCCTCCGGTATTCTTAAGGAACAACATCATAAGAGCAAGGCCAACGATAAAGCGATGATTGATAATTTGCATTTTGTAAAGGAATTGGGTTTTGATAGTAAGAAGGCTTTAGAAAAGGGAGATCTAAAGAAATTTGGCGAGCTGATGAACGTCCATTGGGAACATAAGAAGAAGCGTTCAGGCTCCATGTCCAACGAAAAGATCAATGACTGGTATGATTTAGCGTTAAAAAACGGAGCTTTGGGCGGAAAGTTAATCGGTGCCGGCGGCGGCGGCTTCCTGATGTTTTACGCTTCGGATCATGTTCAATTAAGACGGGCGATGAGTGGTGCGGGATT
>JBAXBI010000226.1:0-2971 GCA_037142055.1 Candidatus Omnitrophota bacterium
GGCTTTCTTCACAGGCTCAAGCCGCTGTTTCAAGCGCGTCACCTATGGAAATGTTGAAAGTAAAGGATATTGCCGCGACAGCGCTGACGATTGTTCAGGAACTTCCCAAAGACGTGAAGCTTTCGACGGGCATTCTTTCCGCGTATGTGGCATATGCAAAGGCGAACAATATTTCTACGCCTAATAATGCTTCCAATTTATTGAAAGGGGAATAAATGATGAAGTCATTAAAGGTGCCGTTGATTGCGATTGCTTTGCTGGCATTTTTTGCCTTTGGCAATGTTTTTGCAGATACGCCACAGCTGTCCACGAATAAGCCGCTGTCTGTTGCGATTTTTTCAAGAAATAAGACACGGGATGCAAATAACGATAAATATGTGGATATGTTTCAAAGCGGGCTTACTACTGAGTTTTCCGACAAATTCGCAGTGATTAATAAAGATGATGTTTTAAATATTTTCCAGAGAGAATCAAGGAAAGAGGAAAAGAATGGTTTTAAAATGACTGATCTTTTTCCTTTTCTTGACGTCATAACGAAAATAACAGGAGAGGTTACGAAGCAGGATAGCGTCCCTGCCGAGCAGAAAGCATCTTCTTTAAAAATCGCTCAAGCAATGAAAGCGAATTATTTTGTGATTGCTGATGTCGAAGAGATCGTCAGCAACAATATTAAAGATACGGTCTATGGCAACCAGATCAACGATGTAAGTATTACAGCAGACTTGTCCGTGAAGATTTTGGATGGAGTCAAAGGTGGAACGGTTGCGGCAGATAGTGTGAGAGTAGAGAAAAGGCTTCATGGTGATGAAAAAAGTAATTTTACCAAGGAAGATGTTGCGCAGGCGATTCCTGTCTTAATGAAGCAAGCCGCGAAAGACGTATTCAAAAAGTTTGTGGGTAGTGTAGAGAAAGAACGGGGAGTAAAAATTGACGCAGAGCAGGTTCAGTTTGGAATAAAGACGAACGTGCCGGTTGTCGCCGTTGAGTTAGATGGGCAAGTTATTGGGACAGCGCCGGGAACATTTAAGGCGATGACCGGGCCTCATCGCATGCGGGCTACTAAACAAGGGTATCGTACTTTTGAACGAGACGTTAATGTCTTTAATAATGCCGAGTTTTCTGTTTCTTTAGAAGAGTCAGGGGATTCGCAGGTTACCAAATCTAAGCAGGGTAAGACGGATAGCAACTGGTGATCGGATAACGAAACCGATAAGTGAGGTGTGTAAATGAATAAAATCATTGTTAGTATTTTTTTCTTTTGTGGGTTGGTTCTTTTGTCGTCCCTCGCTTATGCCGATAAAATGCGCATTGGGTTTGTTGAGCAGATCGATTCAACGGTAGAAGTGCCAGAGGCAATTAAGCAGAATTTGAAAGAGGGTATACGACAAGATTTGGTCAACTCCGGCAAGTTTGAAGTTGTTGATCGGAATCAGCAAGACACCAATCGGTTGTTAGAGGAGATGAAATTGTCTGATCAGCGGCTCGGCCGTGTCGATGCTACCGACACCAAGAAAGCGGAGTTTGGGAAACTTGCTGGGATGGAATATATGGTGCTTGTGAGTATTAATGATTTTTTTAGTGGAGAGGAGCCTTCGAAGTTTCAGAACACATCCCCGGGAAAGAGACCGATTATTCGGCTTGGAGTCAATTTACGGTTACTTCAAACATCAACGGGAAAGATTCAGTTAGAAAAGAGTGTTCTGGCTAAAAGGACTTCTCAAAAGGCTATAGAGGGTCAGCCCGAGGCATTGGATATGGAGTTGGTCAATAAGGTGATCAAGACATTGTCCGATAAGGTTCTTCGGCAAGTGATGGATGAAGCGTATCCTGTCTTGATTATGGATAGGAATGGAAACAGTGCGTTTGTTAATAGAGGGCAGGATAGCGGTATTGCTGTTGGGGACGAGATGGAAGTTTTTGCAATGCAGAAAGCGACGGATGAGGGAACACAGGAGATTGTTAATCTCGCACATTCAGTCGGAAAGATTAAAGTTGTAAGCGTATCCGATAAGACGGCGCAGGTTGAGATTACAGAAGATTTCGGCATTAGCAAGGGGTGTGTTGCCAAGGTGAAGGTTGCGGATCAGGTGACAACAGAGGATGTGGCCAAGAGTATTGAAAAGAAAAAGAATGCCGAGGATTGGTGAAATATTTCTTATTAGAGAGGATCCAAATATGCCAATAATATCCGTGGTTACTTGTAATAATCCTGATCTTTATGTTTGGAAGTGGCCGTCCGATGAGCTTGGGACTTGGACTCAATTGGTCGTTTCAGAGAGTCAGGAAGCTGTTTTGCTTAAGGATGGCATAAAAGTGCGTGTCTTTGGCCCGGGGAGGTATACTCTTGATACCGCCAATATTCCGGTACTTTCTGAATTGTTCAAGATTCCTTTTGGTGAGTCCCCATTCAAAGCCACAATTTGGTTCGTTAATAAGACCTTTACCCTTGATGTTCCTTGGGGAACCAGCGATCCAATTCAACTTCAGGACCCTAAATATGGAGTTATGCTTCCCGTGAGGGCGCGTGGTCAGTTCGGTGTGCAAATAGAGGACAGCGCAAAATTTCTTATCAAGATTGCAGGGACGCGTTCAACGATTGATCGAGATGTTCTCATTTCTGAATTTAAGGGGGTTGTTTTAGAGCAAGTTAAGGGAGTTGTTGCCGGGAAGCTGGTTAAAGATCGCATATCCATTTTGGATGTTAATGCCTATCTTAAAGATATTTCAGATGCTGTTCAAGCTGGTGTTGAGATAGACTTTTCTGAGTTTGGAGTGAAGGTTGTTAAATTCAAAATAGTCTCAATTAGCACGCCGGAAGACGATACTGCCGTTAAGCAACTTAAAGCGGCTCTTGCCAAGAAGGCTGAGATGAATATCGTTGGGTATAGTTATCAGCAAGAACGTTCTTTCGATACTATGGAAAGTGCGGCATCTAATCCGGGATCAGGTGGGTCTGGTCTTATGGGGGCTG
>JBAXBI010000227.1:0-2968 GCA_037142055.1 Candidatus Omnitrophota bacterium
GACGCTCTTGATAGGTGATTTAGCTGCATTACACGATTTAAATTCACTGGCAATGTTACGAGATATATCTGTCCCGGTGGTGATCGTTGTGTTAAATAATGGTGGGGGAGGGATATTTTCATTTTTACCAATTGCACAGCACAAGGATGTTTTCGAGAAATATTTCGGTACACCTCATAGTTATACCTTAGCTAATGCTGGGGCAATGTTTGAGCTTAACTACACTCAAGCTATGGATGTTAAACATTTTAGTAAGGCATATCACCAAGCGATTAAATCTTCAACATCAACGATTATAGAGGTTGTCACAAACCGAGAAGAAAATCTGAAGTTACATAAGATTTTGCAGGTAAAAATCGCTTTTTAGTATCATGAATATAAATCAAACACTTAACTTCTCTGAATTAGACTTTAACGATCAATTTGTTGCAGCCTTTGACTCGCTAGAAAATACTACGCGCAATTTATTTGTGACGGGTAAGGCGGGGACTGGAAAGTCGACTCTTTTACAATATTTTCGTCATAAAACGACGAAAAATATCGCTGTATTGGCTCCGACCGGAGTGGCGGCCCTTAATATCAAAGGCCAAACCATTCATTCTTTCTTTCAATTTAAACCCGATATAACACCAGAAGCTGTTAACGATATTATTGTACGTAAACGTAAGCGAAAGTTGTATGAAGCTCTCGATGCCATAGTTATTGATGAGGTTTCTATGGTTCGAGCGGATTTGCTTGATTGTATTGATGCTTTCTTACGTTTATTTGGTCCGGATTATTCCAGGCCCTTTGGCGGTATTCAGATGATATTTTTTGGAGATATGTTTCAACTGCCGCCGGTTGTTTCAAGGGCAGAGGAAGAGATTTTTCGTAGCCTTTATCCCAGTCCTTATTTCTTTTCATCAAAAGTATTTTCTCAGATTGATCTTAAATTTTTGGAGTTAAAAAAGATTTATCGTCAAAAGGATGAAAACTTTATCCATTTACTTAATGCCGTAAGGCATAATCAATTACAACCACATCATCTTCATGCCTTTAATACTCGCCATCAAATTAATGCGAATTTTGATAACGGGGATTTCTATATTACCTTAACAACGACCAATGCTATCGCTGAGTCTGTAAATACGACCCATCTTAAAAGTTTGCCTGGGCAGGAACGTATGTATCAAGGTCTACTAGCTGGTGAGTTTGACCGTAAGAGTTTGCCAACTCAAGAGGCTCGTTGGTTAAAAAAAGGGGCGCAGGTCATGATGCTTAATAATGATACGGATAAGCGTTGGGTTAATGGTTCACTAGGGGTGGTTGAGAATATTCATAATAGTGACGGAGAAGATATTGTTTTAGTGAAATTAGAAAATGGAAAGACAGTTGATGTTAAGAAATTTACTTGGGAAATTTATCAATATTACTTTGACCAGACTTCCAATGCTTTAGGTTCAAAAGTTATTGGATATTTTACACAGTATCCTTTGAAATTAGCCTGGGCTGTAACCATCCATAAATCCCAGGGGCAGACCTTTGAGCGTGTAATGATTGATGTTGGTTTTGGCACCTTTGCTCATGGGCAGATGTACGTGGCGTTAAGCCGTTGCACATCGCTTGAGGGAATTATTCTAAAGAAACCTATGGCCAAGTCCCAAGTGCTTATGGATAATCGTATTCAAGAGTTTATGGTTAAAAGTTTTAATGAAACATCTCTCCATTCTGAGCAAATTGAAGGGGTATCCCTTAAATAATGAGGATTCTTATGAAAAAAATTCTTTTACCTTTATTATCTGTTTTATTGTGTGCTCCAGCTTTGGCGCAAGAAGCGGTGCAGGTTAATGCAACTATTAATAGCGTCGATGTTAATGGCGAGAAACAAGAACAATCCGCGCAAGAGGCTACGAAAGAAACTGTACAGAAAAATGAAGAAACTAAAATTTTAAGTTCTCCAGAGCCACAAGAGGTTGTTTCTCAAGCCAAAGGGCAGATAAATGCTCATGAACTGACATGGTTTGAAAAAAATGCTGACCAACCTTATATCGCGCTTCTTAATGTCTATGAAACAATTTTAAAGCCAGACTGGTCCTATGAAGAGAATTATCATGCGCGAGTCAAAATACAAAAAGAGGCAGGCAAGGATTTGGGGCAATGGCCTATTTACTACAATAAATCACGGGATACGATTAGCGATATCCAGGCCCATGTGGAAACGCCCGATGGTCATCAATACCCAGCAACAGACATTCAAGATGTGAAAGTGTATGATGATTTTCCTATGTTCTCTGATATGCGAATAAAGGTGGTGACCTTGCCGCAGGTTAGTGTTGGGGCCATTATTGATGTGACAGTAAAAAGCATTGTATCTCGCAAGGAGGTTCCCAACCAATTTTGGGCTGAAATTTTATATCCGGCAATTCCAACTGAACACGCCAGTCATGTATTTGTTTTTCCAGATGATAAACCTATACAATTTAAAGGCTATAAGAACGACTACAAGCCGATTGTTGAGAAATCTGATGGAAAGATTAAGTATGTCTTTAGTTTTGACCAAACCTCTCCTATTCCTGAAGATCAAGATTTAATGCCTCCTTTGCAGGATGTGTTGGGTGCTCTTTATTTATCTTCGATATCTGATTGGAAGATAGTTGCTGACTGGTATCGTGAGGCTGTTCGTAAGAATACAGTGGAGGATGCCAATATTACGGCTAAGGTTCAAGAATTAATAAAAGATAAAACCACTCAGAAAGATAAGGCACGTTCAATCTTAGAATTTGTTCAGGATAACTTTCGTTATGTGGCTATAAATTTTGGTAATAATAGCGTCGATTTACATCCAAGTAACGAAGTTTTTAAAAACCGCTACGCTGACTGCAAAGATTTAAATCTGTTGGTTAAGCAAATGTTAAAAATAGCGGGCATTGATTCACACATCTGTCTTTTTAGTGAGGAGTTTTCAGGCAACCCTCAAAGTAGTTTGCCT
>JBAXBI010000228.1:0-2968 GCA_037142055.1 Candidatus Omnitrophota bacterium
CATTGCCTTTATCATCTTCTCTATCGCTATAGAGCAGGTCAATTATCCTGTGAGATTCCTGTGATTATTAGTAATCATCCAGAGGCCGCCAGTTTGGCTAAGGAATTAAATATTAAGTTTTATCAATTTGCTATCTTTTCCGATAATAAACCCTCTCAAGAGAAAAAACAGCTAGAATTATTAAAGCAGGAACAAATTGATTTAGTTGTTTTGGCTCAGTACCATCAAATTCTTACTCCCTTTTTTGTAAATGAGTATAAAAATCAAATTATTAATATTCATCATTCTTTTCTGCCTGCTTTTGCTGGGAAAAATCCTTATTTACAAGCTTATCAAAAAGGTGTGAAAGTCATCGGCGCAACAAGCCATTATGTGACTGAGGCTTTAGATGAAGGGCCAATTATTGAGCAGGATACGGTTGGTATTAGTCACCGGGATTCGCTTGAAGATTTAGTAAGAAAAGGGGAAGATTTAGAAAGAGTTGTCTTAAGCCGTGCTGTGCGTTGGCATTTAGAAAAGAAGATTCTCTGTTACGGGAATAAAACAGTGGTTTTTGATTAAGAGAAGTTGGTCTTATTGTTTGCTTTTAAATAGGCATTTTCATTGCTTATTTTTCCTGCCCGAAGTAGTTCCATTAAAGAATCATCCATGAGTCGCATGCCTTGAGCACGGTTCATTTCTATTTCACTATTTAAACGGATGGATTCTCCTGAGTGGATGATGTTATTTAAAGCTTGAGTTTTTAATAGAACTTCAAATGCAGCATATCGACGGTTTAAATCGATGCTTGGCAAAAGTTGTTGGGCCACAATAGCTTTAAGGTTATTTGCAAGAATTGTGCGAATGTGATTCTTACGGTTAGAAGGGAAACTGTCAACAATACGATCAACGGTTTTAGCCGCAGAACTGGTATGTAGGGTGCTTAGTACTAGGATGCCCATTTCACTGGCAGTTAAAGCAAGTTCCATGGTCTCTATATCGCGCATTTCACCAACGAGAATAATATCCACATCGCATTTAATTGCTGACCGCAGGCCATTGGCAAAAGATGCGGTGTCACGGCCGACTTCACGATGACAAATTAGAGATTTCTTCCGATAGTGAATAAATTCTACAGGGTCTTCAATAGTAATGATTTTAAAACTATAGTTTGTATTAATATAATCAATAATAGAAGCAAGTGTTGTTGATTTACCACTGCCTGTGGGGCCTGTGATTAAGATTAATCCAGAATGTAATTTGGCGAAGTTTTTTACACAAAGGGGAACTCCTAATTCTTCTATAGAGAGAATTTTTGAGGGAACAAGACGGAAAGCTGCTCCTATTCCAAAAAGGTGGCGATGGTAGTTGCCGCGAAAACGGGCGTGCTCACCTAAAGAATAAGCGAAATCAAAATCACCTTTGGATTCAAATTGTTGCCAATCTTTCTTTGGTAAGAGGCTTGAAAGTAAGGCTGTTATGTGTTGTTTAGTGAGTATCTGGTTGCCAATTTCGGTTAATTGACCATTGATACGAATTTTTGGTTTTTGCCCCTCCTTAAGATGAAGGTCTGAACCATTTCGTCTAATTAAGGTATTAAAAAAATTATCTATTTCTGGCATAGTTTTTAATCACCTTAGGATTGTTGTATTTGCCTGGTACGTTCCTGGGCTTCTTCTAGTGTAATAACTTCGCTGGCTACTAAAGCGTCTAAGGAATGACTCATCAGGATCATGCCAGAAGATTTTCCAGTTATAATTGCATTCTCAATTTGAGCAAGGGTGCCTTTACGAATATGGTTAGAAACCGCGGATGTGTTCATGAGTATTTCGTAGGCGGCAACAACTCCGCTTCCATCTTTTTTAGGAACTAATTGTTGGCAAATGACAGCGCGGAGTGACTCTGAAAGTAAGTTGCGAATAATTTGTTGTTCTTCGACAGGGAAAGAGTCGATTAAACGTGAGATTGTTTGTGTAGAATTGACTGTGTTCATAGTCGCAAAGACCAAATGACCTGTTTCAGCGGCCGTGACGGCCAGTTGAATGGTGGATAAATCGCGAAGTTCTCCAACAACTAACACGTCAGGATCTTCACGTAAAGCGGCGCGTATAGCATTAGCTTGGGAGAGGGTATGAACCTTGATTTGTCGTTGGGTAATTTGGCAAAGAGCAGGTTCATAGACAATTTCAATAGGATCTTCGATAACAATAATATGTTCTTCACGGCGTTGGTTGATCATCTCCACAAGGGTCGCCAAGGTGGTTGTTTTACCACAACCGGCTGGTCCTGTAATTAATATGATCCCTTGTGACCAATGGATTAGACTGGTGCAGGAGGTAGGCATGCCGCTAGACATAAATCTTGGGACTTCTAATGGGATTAATCGTGTGACGACTTCTAGACCGTTTCGCTGTTTCATAATGGTCATACGAAAACGGCCGTAGCCGATAATGGTATGGACGTATTCTAAATCACCTGTTCGTTCAAAATTTTCTATAACTTTAGGAGGCAGGATTTCGACTAATAGACTAAATATATGTTTGACGCTAAAGATATCAGGAGTCATGACTATAAGGTGGCCAAACTTTCTAAAGATGACAGGATTTTGTGCTGACAAATGGACATCACTGGCTTTTTCATTACGGGCAAAGGCTAGGATTTCATTAAGAGAATTAGATAGTCCAATTTGTCTGGGGGCTTGAACGTTCCCAGATCCATGAGCAACTGCTTCACCAGTTCTTTTAGTAGGGGTTAAGGAGTCTTCTTCGTTGGAGTCAATTTCAACCATAGACTAATTATAAGAATAAACTTTGAATAGACAAGCAAGAAAAAGGATTCGTTTGTACGCTCAATTGAATAAATATTTTCACCGGATCCACAGGGATTAGGGGGTAAGGATCAATGGTATCATTTACATATGAGACATTCTCGCTGATTGTTATTTACGATTTAAAAGTGGACACTTTTTGATTTAAAAGTGGACAGGTAA
>JBAXBI010000229.1:0-2959 GCA_037142055.1 Candidatus Omnitrophota bacterium
CTCAGTTGGTGAATGAAAATGTTCAAAAAGATTCTTTAAATCAAAGTGTTAATGAACTTAGTTTGATCATTGATGGGGCTTTAAAAGATATTCAACAGCAGGAGAAAAAGCTTTCAGTTTTAGAGTCTCAGAAAGATGATATTGAATTAGAATCTGGAAAGATTGGGACAGAACTAGATCTTATTATTTCCGAATTTTCTCAAATTGAATCTATTTTGGTGGATTTAAGAGCTCAAGAGGCTGAATTGTCGTCGCAATTACAGAATATTGCGGGTCAAATTAAACTTAATCAGGAAGAGGTTAAGATTAAGCAGGATGACATTGCCCATAAGCATCAGGAACGTGAGGATTGGAATGTTATTATTGTACAACTTGAAGGACAGATCAATTCCTTGCAGAGCCAGCAGCAGAATGCAAAAGAGAATTTAAACAATCACGCATTAAGTCTAGAGAGAGATTTATCGGATATTAGTCGTTTCGACCGCGAAGTTGAAGAATCAGCTTCAAAAATGGTTAGAATTAATGAAGATATTTCAAATTTGCATGTGGCGATTGATCATTTAAAAACTAAAAAAGAGGCTTTAAGTGGCCATCTTAATCAGTCATTAACTCAGAAGGCAGAGATGTCGCAACGTTTAGTCGCAGTCCGCCTTAACGTTAAGACGATTGAGGATGAAATTATTCAATCAAAATCTCAATTGCATAATTTGCAGATGCGTCAACAGGAGTTGCAGTTCAATCGGCGTTCTTTAAAAGAGCGTCTGCTTCAGACTTATAAAGTTGAATGGGATCAGTGGCGAGCGCAAGAGGCTGTTTCTAAAGCCAACGCTTCTTCACAAGAGCAGACATCATCCATCGAGCAGAGCGAGGTATTGACAGAAAATCAAGTCCCTATGCATCAGGCGGTTCCACAAGTTAATTACGAAGAGTTGGCCCTTGAAATTGAACGTTTAAAGAAACGTTGTGAAGCTTATGGAGTTGTTAATTTGGTGGCAATCGAAGAATTTGAAGAGTTAAAAGGTCGGTTTGAATTCTTAACAAAGCAGCAAAGTGATCTTATAACAGCCCGTGAGCAGTTAATGTCGACGATACAAAAGATTAATCGTACGACCCGTCAGATGTTTATAGATACTTTTACCAAGGTCAATGAGGAATTTCAAATTCATTTCCGCATGCTTTTCGGAGGTGGCGAAGCTCAATTAATCCTATTAGATCCTGAAAATGCTTTAGAAAGCGGTATTGATATTGTGGCTCGTCCTCCAGGCAAGAAGCTTCAAAATATTAGTCTTCTCTCTGGTGGAGAGAAAACATTGACTGCCATCGCACTTATTTTTGGGGTATTTAAAGTGAATCCTTCTCCATTTTGTGTTTTAGACGAGATTGATGCCGCTCTAGATGAGAGCAATGTGGGACGTTTTGCAGAGCTATTAAAGACATTTGCCCAAATTGCCCAGTTTGTTGTTATTACTCATAATAAGAAAACTATGGCTATTGCTGATATTATGTATGGAGTTACCATGCAGGAAAGAGGTGTTTCCCGCATAGTTTCGGTTAAGTTTAACGATTTTCAGTCCCAAAAGCTCCCCTCCAAAGTTCCTGAGCCTATGGAAGTTGCTGTGCCTGTGTAGGCTTTGGAAGTATTAAAAAAGAAAATTCTTTTCTTTTTTAAGCTGATGTGATATAACTCTATGATTATCAGTGGGATAAGTTCATAAAATAACCTAGAAAATGTGGGGAGCGCTTCCTTGACACTCCCCCTAAGAACATGTTATACTTCGTTCGAAGCCTCGAGAAATGAATACAATTACTCATATTTTCTTAAGTATTAATTGGATCGATGTAGTGATGTTGGTTTTGTTTATCCGGATTGTTTTTATCGGAGTCAAAACTGGTTTTGTGACAGAGCTTTTCAAGCTTTTTGGAATTTTATGCGCTCTTTTTGTTGGGTTGAATTATTATGTATTCTTAGCGGCTTTTCTTGCTAAGAAAGCTCATATATCATTAAATTTTTTAGAATTTTTGTTCTTTGTTTTGTTGGTTTCTTTAATGGTTTTGGCTGTTAAATTTTTTAGAGATGGGTTTTTAATGCTTTTTAAGTTTGAAGCTTCCCATGAAAGATTTGATCAATGGGGAGCTGGTGTTCTTTCAATATTTAGAGCGTTGTTAATAGTAAGTCTTGTTTTGTATGGGGCATTATTGACAAATATTGAACTCTTACAAAAACAAACTATGACCTCTGTTTCTCATAAGTTGGCCTTAAAAGTGGCTCCTAATACCTATAGTTTTTTGTTTCATAATTTTATAGGTAAGATTTTTAGTAAAGAAAAGTTTAATGACGAAGTATTAAACGTCTCTTCACATAACAGCGTTGGACGTAAATAGAGTTTAAGCGTTTGAAGAGTTTTAAGCTTGCCTGGTGGCAGGCAGGGAGTGTTCGTGGGTTTAATCGCAGAAGATATTATCCGACAGGTCATGGACCGAGCTGATATTATCGATGTGATTGGTCGTTACGTAACGGTTAAGAAGTACGGTAGTAATTTCAAAGCTCTTTGTCCGTTTCATCATGAAAAAACACCATCATTTGTCGTTAATCCCGATAAACAGATCTTTCATTGTTTTGGATGTGGGGTAGGTGGCAATGTAGTGGGGTTTGTCATGCGCCAAGAACGTCTTGAATTTCCACAAGCTGTACGTTTTTTAGCAGAGCAGGTGGGGATTGAGATTCCTGATAATCAAGAAGAGACTTCAAGCTCATCAAAGAATTTAAAAGATGAGGTTTATAAGATTAATCAATGGGCTTTAGATTTTTTTCATGAAACACTTCTTAAATCTCGTGATACATCAACCATTGCGGCCCGGCAGTACTTAAAGGGCCGTGGGGTTGATTTAGAAACAGTTAAAAGTTTTAAAATTGGATATGCCCCTGATGAGTGGGAAGCTCTCCTAGGGGTTTTAAAAC
>JBAXBI010000230.1:0-2954 GCA_037142055.1 Candidatus Omnitrophota bacterium
GTCCCATTTTCTTCTCATGATTTAAATAATAAAGCGCATAATAAAGCTCTTTTACAAGATGCTTTGGGAATTTCGGTTGACCCAGAGCGGCCGATTTTTGGTTTTGTAGCTCGATTATGTCATCAAAAGGGAATTGATTTTATCATGCAGGCGGCCAATGATATCGTCCGTATGGGAGGTCAAGTTGTTTTAACTGGTACGGGGGAGAGGAAATACCACCGCATGTTGGAAGATTGTGCAAAGGAGCATCCTAAACGCATTGGTGTTTATTTAAAGTTTGAAGAACGTGTGGCTCACCAGATTTATGCTGGTTCAGATTTCTTTTTAATGCCTTCAGTTTATGAACCCTGTGGTTTGGGCCAGATGATTGCTTTGCGTTATGGGAGCATTCCTATTGTGTATAAAACGGGAGGCTTGGCGGATACTATTTCTTTGTATGATCCTATTCATTACACAGGTAATGGATTTATATTTACAGAATACACTAAGAACTCTTTTGTCAAAGCCATATCAGAGGCTATTAGAGTCTATCAAGACCCTAAACAGATGAGTTTCTTGGTGCCTCATGCTATGCGTTATCGTTTTTCTTGGGAGAAATCTGCCAAGGAATATGTCAGGGTTTATCAAAAATGCTTATTATCGGATTAACGGGAAGCTTTGGTTCAGGGAAAACAACCGTTGCAGGGTTGTGTAAGCATTATGGGGCAGTTGTAATTGATGCCGATGCTATTACCCGTGCACTTTTAATTACTGGAGGAAAAGCAGAAAAAAAAGTGGCAAAAGTTTTTGGGCGTGCTATACTTGTCGCAAATAAGATTGATCGTAATGCTCTAGCCAAAATTGTTTTCCAAGATCCGCGTGAATTAAAGAAACTCACCGACATCCTTTATCCGATTGGCTTAAATGAAGTTAAAAAACAACTTGTTATTCATAAAAATGCGAAATTAATTGTCTTAGATGTACCTCTGTTATTTGAATCTGGCTGGGATAAACTCTCTGATGTAAATATAGTTGTTCAATCAAGTCAAAATATTCAGATTAGTCGGCTTCAAGAAAGTAGGGAGTTTTCAAGGGCTGATATCCTAAGGCGAATTAAATGTCAGATGCCTTTAAAAGAGAAGATTCAAAGAGCAGATATAGTTATTAATAACGCTGGAGCAATACAACAAACACATGCTCAAGTTAAGGCGATCGTTCATAGATTATTAAGTCGAATCAACTAAAAAACCAGGAGAAATGCATGAGCAGGACAGAAACAAAACCAGACAAAGAAGAAAAAAATGAAAATAATGGTGATTATAAACCCGCCAACCCTGCAGGGAAGACGGTTAATATTGAAGATCTTAAAGAAATGAAGATGGCTGAGCTTACCAAATTAGCTCGGGATATGGAAGTTCAGGGAGCTGGAGGTTTAAAGAAGCAAGAGTTGATCTTTAAGATTTTGCAGGCCCAGGCTGAAAAAGAAGGGTTAATGTTTGGGGAGGGGACATTAGAAATTCTCTCAGAAGGTTTTGGTTTCTTACGTTCAGCCAAATATAACTATCTGCCTTGTCCTGATGATATCTACATATCTCCCTCTCAAATACGTCGTTTTGATTTAAAAACAGGAGATACTGTTTCAGGTCAAATACGTCCTCCTAAGGAAGGGGAGAAATATTTTGCCCTATTGAAGGTTGAGGCAGTTAATTTTGAGAATCCTGAGAAATGCAAAGATAAAATCTTTTTTGATAATTTAACGCCTCTTTATCCAAGAGACCGTTTGAATTTGGAAACAACTCAAAATGAGGTTTCCACTCGTATTATTAATTTGTTAACTCCTATAGGTAAAGGACAGCGTGCTTTAATTGTTGCTCCTCCTTACAGTGGGAAAACGGTTATATTACAGAAGGTCGCTAACGCAATCGTGCAGAATCATCCGGAAGTTATTTTAATTGTTCTTTTAATTGATGAACGCCCAGAAGAAGTAACCGATATGCAGCGAAGTGTTAAGGGTGAGGTTATCGCCTCCACCTTTGATGAGCCTGCAGAACGTCATGTGCAGATTGCTGAAGTCGTTATTGAGAAGGCCAAACGCTTGGTTGAGCATAAACGTGATGTGGTCATCTTACTTGATTCCATTACTCGTTTGGCTCGTGCTTATAATACCGTTGTCCCTCACTCAGGAAAGATTCTCTCAGGTGGTGTGGACTCCAATGCTTTACATAAGCCTAAGCGTTTCTTTGGAGCTGCTCGTAATATCGAAGAGGGTGGTTCTTTGACTATTATTGCTACTTCACTCGTTGATACGGGTAGCCGTATGGACGAAGTTATTTTTGAAGAGTTTAAAGGAACGGGTAACATGGAATTACAGCTTGATCGTAATTTATTCCAGAGACGTATTTATCCTGCAATCGATCTTAAACGCTCGAACACCCGTCATGAAGAGTTATTGGTTCCAGAAGGTGATTTACAGCGTGCTTGGTTGTTGCGTAAAGCCTTTAATGATCTAAACGCTGCAGAAGCCATGGAGCTTTTGATTAACAAAATCTCCAAATATAAGACTAACACAGAGTTCTTGCAGAATATGAATAAATAGGGTATTATATCGCCCTTAAATAAGCCGCTTAACGGCGGAACAATTTTATCCCTAAAAGTTAGGGATCCTTAAATAAAACGGAGGTTTAGAAGAGTTATGAAAGCCGAGATTCATCCTACATACGAAGAAACAACTATTTCTTGTGCTTGTGGTAACATTATTCATACACGAGCAACCAAGAAGAATATCCGCGTAGAAATCTGTTCTCAATGCCATCCTTTTTTTACTGGTTCTAAGAAACTTGTAGATACGGCCGGTCGCATTGAACGTTTCAATAAACGGTATGCTAAAGGCAAATGATCAAGTCAAATTGGTCAAGGCTGACGAACGTTTTCGTGAGTTAGAGAAACTTTTAGCTGACGAGAATATTGTTTCTGAT
>JBAXBI010000231.1:0-2948 GCA_037142055.1 Candidatus Omnitrophota bacterium
AGATTGCCATAGAAGCGGTCGAATTAGAATAATTCTTCAAGGATTGTTATGAAGTCCATTCGTATTAATATTCTTGGCTCGGTTCAGGGGGTAGGATTTCGCCCTTTTGTCTATCGTCTGGCGCATGAATGTTCACTCAATGGTTGGGTTCAAAATACTTCCCAAGGGGTTGATCTTGAGCTTGAAGGGGCATGGGATCAATTGGAACTTTTTTTGTGCCGTATAACAAAAGAAGTTCCTCCTCATTGTGTCATTACTCATTTGACTCACGTGGCAATTCCTATCAAGAGTTCTAAAAGTTTTGAGATTTTGCCAAGCAAATCAATGGGGGAACAAACGGCGGTTGTCCTGCCGGATATTGCCACTTGTCCTCAATGTCTTAAAGAAGTCTTTGACCAGTCTGATCATCGCTATTTATATCCCTTTACCAATTGTACTCACTGTGGTCCTAGATATTCGATTATCGAAGCTTTGCCTTACGATAGGACTAATACCTCCATGAAGCATTTCTCTATGTGTCTAACCTGTCAAAGGGAATACGATGATCCTTTAAACCGTCGTTTTCATGCACAGCCAAATGCTTGTCCTAATTGCGGCCCTTGGGTTGAATTGCAAGATGATCAAGGCAAGATGATTGCTAATCACCAACAGGCTATGGAAAAGACAGCAGCTCTGCTTAAACAGGGAGCAATTGTCGCTGTCAAAGGTCTAGGTGGATTTCATCTGATGGTTGATGCTTGTAATGAAGAAAAAGTTCGGATTCTAAGAAATAGAAAAAATAGGCCACATAAACCTTTGGCTGTGATGTTTCCTTCAATTGAGGCTGTAGAGAGTAATTGTGTAGTAACTCCTCTGGAGAGAGCTTTATTAGTTTCCTTTCAGGCTCCCATCGTTCTTTTACGCAAAAAGGAGGGCGCAAGCTTAGCTCTATCGGTAGCGCCAGCTAATCCTTATGTTGGTGCTTTATTGCCTTGTATGCCGTTACAACATATTTTATTAAGCCTTTTCAATGGGCCGTTGATTGCTACAAGCGGAAACATTAGCGATGAGCCGATATGTATTGATAATCAAGAGGCCTTCACTCGTCTTTTTGGGATTGCAGATTATTTCTTAGTGCATAATAGGCCGATTGTTCGTCAGGTAGATGATTCGTTTCTGCAGGAGGTGGCCAATCAACCGTATTTCTTACGACGTTCGCGTGGATTTGCTCCAGTTCCTGTGACCATTAAGGGTTCTTCGGGAGGAACTTTGGCTGTAGGTGCTCATCAGAAAAATACAGTGGCATTAAGTCTAGAGCAAGGGGCTGTTATTAGTCAGCATATTGGAGACTTAGACACTTCTGAATCTATTAATGTCTTTAAGCGTACGATCAACAGCTTACGACAAATATATTCCTCACCTCTTAAAAGGGTTGTCTGTGATATGCACCCTGAGTATAATTCGAGTCGTTATGCAGGGGAATTAGAAATACCGACGGTTTTAGTCCAACATCATTACGCTCATGTTGCCTCCTGTATGGCTGAGCATGGTATTGAAGATTCTTTATTAGGTGTTTGTTGGGATGGAACAGGATATGGGCAGGATAATACTATTTGGGGTGGGGAATTTATTAAGTTTGATGGGAATAATTTCTCTCGAGTAGGACATTTGAGATTGTTTCCATTGCCAGGTGGTGAAGTAGCTGTCAGAGAACCGCGACGATCAGCGCTAGGATTGCTTTATATGCTTTCTGATGGAAATTTAGAACCTTTCGCTGATTTAGATTGTATTAAATCCTTTTCAAAGAATGAATTAGAGATCGTAACACGTATGATGTCTCAAAAGATTAACTCACCAATGACTTCCAGTATGGGGAGGTTCTTTGATGGCGTTTCATCTTTGATTGGCCTATGCCATAATACTACCTTTGAAGGTCAGGCCGCGATGGCTTTAGAGTTTGAGTCGGGAAAAAATGTCCTTCAAGAGAGTTATTCATATGATATAATTTCTCATCTCAATGAGAGTAATAATTTGGTTGTTGATTGGCAGAATATAGTTCTTGCCATTATTGAAGATATACGAAATTCTGTTAAAACATCTATTATTGCAGCTAAGTTTCATAGGACCTTAGTTAAGATTATTGTTGATGTGGCTCAACGTATTGGTGAACGTCAGGTTGTATTAACTGGGGGATGTTTTCAAAATAAATTGTTGGTCGAGTCTGCTATACTTTCTTTAGGGGAAAAGAATTTTGTCCCTGTGTGGCACCAGAGGGTTCCTACTAATGATGGGGGAATTGCTTTAGGTCAGATTTGGATAGCGTCAAGGAGATAAAAGATGTGTTTGGCTATACCTGGAAAGATTGAAACGATTACTGGCGCCGATCAGGGAAGTTTAAGTAGAAAAGGTAAGGTTAACTTTGGAGGTATATTAAAAGAGGTTTCACTGGCGTATGTACCTGAGGCCAGGGTAGGAGATTTTGTTATTGTTCACGTCGGGTTTGCTTTAAGCGTCGTGGATCCTTTAGAAGCTCAAAAGGTATTTGAGTATTTGAAGGAAATGGGAGCGTTAGAAGAAATAAGTAATTAGAAAGAGGTGTTTATGCAGGGCCATTATCGTCTTAAGGGAAATGTTCGGGTGCGTTGGTCAGTTGAAAATATGTGGGTTAAGGGAGAAGGAATTATTTCGAACATTAGTGTCGCTGGCATGGAATTAGTGACAGATAAGTTGTTTAAAGTGCCAGATGAATGTGTTTTTCTTGTTGAGCCAATCAATGCTCTGGATGTTATTTTAAAATCAAAGAGATCTAAAGCGTTATGGGTTAAAGAGGTTTCTTCAGATGGGGCGCAATGTATTCAGTGTGGCCTAGAATTCCTTCCTGAATCAGAGAAATCGTATTCTTGACAAAGAGGTGTTTATGCTAACAAAGAGACGACATTATCGTCTTAAGAGAAAATTTCGTATGCACT
>JBAXBI010000232.1:0-2945 GCA_037142055.1 Candidatus Omnitrophota bacterium
GCAGGTCTGCCTTTGGATCAAGCGGCAGGAATCATCAATGCAACTTTGACGAGTTTAAGTAAAGAACCTTTATATGGTTCAATTTTACTAAGTATTAAGCGAGGCAAGCCCAGTGAGATTGATTTTATAAACGGTGAAGTTGTTCAAATCGCTAAACATCTAAATATACAATGCCCGTTAAATGATCGAGTGGTTGATATGGTGCATGAGGTTGAACGTAGTGGTAAGTTTTATAGTATTGAAGATGTTAAAAAGTCTTTTGGTTTATTACAATCTCTAAGTTAGAAAGGGTAACGCATGAAATTATTTATTCCGATTATGATTTTATTATTATCTGGATGTGCCATGGCTAAAATTCCTTTAACTGAAGCAGGTGAGAAGGTTACCTTAGTTAATGGTACAGTTTCTCTTTCAGATTTGGAGAAATATCAAGCCGTAGGGACAGTATCTTGTAATCGGGGTGGTAATTTTAAGAATCCAGCTTTTAACATCGATGTATGTCGCAATGACCTTAAGAATCAAGCGGCGCTTAAAGGAGCAGATGTTGTTGTCTTAGATAATCAGCAACTCGGAGTTTATCAATGCCCCAATTGTATTACCATGGTAGGAACTGCATATAAAAAGAAATAATTGAGAGAATTATTTTAGGAGGATTTATGTCATCAAATATAGTTAAAATAGCAGAGGAGTTAGGATTCAAGAGAACTTCTTGGATTCCTGAATATTGGAACGATACTCAGATTGAAATATTTAAAGGGATTGATGAACATTGGGATTTATTGATCAATAAGAAGGTAGATGAATTTATCAAGTATATTCATCCTGACATGATAGGCTTCGGTCATGAGAGTCCTGTTCCAGTTGACTATGGTTGGTTGCTTAAATGGGTGGGGTTTTGGACAAAGAGCACAAACATTGCGATAGCCGAATTGCGTCCTACTCAAATCAAGCTTCATGGAGATATTGCCATCGTTCAGTATTTGATTTTTACGGTTGAGGTTAATGCCGAAGGTGGTAAGCGTGTCATTCGGCGCTACACTATGACATGGAAGAAGACGAGCAAGCCTGGTTTTCCTGCTTGGCAGGTGATTGGTAGTCATAATAATTTAATGGATGAAACATTAAAACATTAGTTTAAGGGAAATATGAATATAAAACGTAGAGTAGTTATTACTGGAGTTGGTATTGTAGCTCCAAACGGGATTGGAAATGACGCTTGTTTTTCAGCGATGATTAAAGGTGTCTCAGCCATCCGTCGAGTGACAGAATTCGATGTTTCAATCTTTAACACTAAAATAGCAGCTCAGGTGTCAGATTTTGATCCGGTTGCATTGGGCTTAAGTTTTGATGAAGCTATCCGGATGGATCGTTATGTCCAATTTGCATGTGTTGCAGCGCGTATGGCACTGGAAGATTCCAAATTAAATTTGAAAAATGCAAATAGAGAGCGTATTGGAGTGTCTTTGGCTAATGCCATTTGTGGTACAAAATATATGGAAGAAGAGTTTGCGCTCGTGACCGACAGTGGTAAGAATCCTATCAATCCTGCGATCGTTCGGCCCGATCTCTATGATGCGGCGATGTTTAATACGCCCTCCAGTGAGATTTCAGCGAAATATGGGTTACAAGGAGTTTGTAATACTATTTCAACCGGTTGTACTGCTGGAACAGATTCAGTGGGTTTTGCTTTTGAAACCATTTCTGATGGGGATGCGGATGTGATGATATGTGGTGCTTCAGAGGCTCCTATTACACCGATAACCTTTGGAGCTTTTGATACTGTCAATGTTTTATCAGTTCACAATGATGAGCCAGCGAAAGCAAGTCGCCCTTTTGATAATAAACGTAACGGTTTTGTTATTTCTGAAGGCGCTGGAGTTCTAATTTGCGAAGAACTTGAGTATGCGCTTAAACGTGGCGCACGTATTTATTGTGAGGTTACAGGCTTTGGGACAACGTGCAATGCCTATCACATGACGGATTTGCCTCCTGATGGTGATGCTATGGCCGATAGTATAACCTTAGCGCTGGAAGATGCTGGTATCAAGCCTGAGATGATTGATTACATTAGTGCTCATGGTTCTTCAACCCGTCAAAACGATGTATTTGAAACTAGTGCTTACAAGATGGCATTAGGAAAACATGCATATAATGTGCCGATTTCTTCAGTAAAGTCAATGATAGGTCATCCACTGGCAGGAGCCAATGGGATTGAACTGGCCTTAAGTTCTTTGATGTTTGAACGTAATATTCTGCCGCCGACGATTAACCAAGAGGAAAAAGATCCTTTGTGTGATTTAAATTACATCCCTAATAAGGCGCTTGAAAAGAAAGTGAACTGTATTCTAAAAACATCGAGTGGGTTTTCAGGGATTCACTCTGCCATGGTTTTACAACGATATGTTAGCTAATTTAAGTTTTGTAGATAAAGTGGTTTTGTTTTTTAAATTAATTGAGCCATTTATTTGGGTGGCACAAGGTCTTTTATTACTCAGTTTATTGTTTCCAAAGTATATCTTTAAGTCGAAGATTACTTTTATTTATAAACTTTTAAAGTATCAAGGCTTTGATAAGGACTTCACGGTTCCTGAAAAGGTCTATAAAATCTGGGTTCGTGATGTTTGGATATTATTTTTCTTAAATCCTTTGATCATTATTGGTATTCACTTGATTTAATTTTAGGAGTTGTATGGAAAAAATTGCAATTACAGGTTTAGGACTTGTTTCTCCTTCAGGGATAGAGAAACGTCAATTTTGGGCGAATGTGAAGTCTGGACGTTCAGCCATTGAAAAGATTGAGCGTTTTGATGCTTCGCTTTATTCTTCAAGAATAGCTGGTCATGTGAGGGAGCTTGAAGCGTACAGCAATGTTTCTTCACGTTTACTCAAGAAAATTGATTTATTCTCTCATATCGCGTTAGTTGCTTCCCAGCTTTGCCTAGAGG
>JBAXBI010000233.1:0-2938 GCA_037142055.1 Candidatus Omnitrophota bacterium
ACCATAACAATTAACTGGGACCGGTATATTGGCACTTAAAACTGTCAACCATATCTCAACAAGTGTTTGAGATATGGTTTCCTTCCAGTATCAAGATAGCTTCAAGATAGTTGCAAAATATTGTGGATTATTTCAAGAAGGTGCTGATAATATTGTAGGTAGATATTTTTATGTTATAATCTCAATATAAATTTGGGGAACTAGGAGTGCCTGGGTCCCCATTTTTATTTCTAGGGAAATCTCTTCAAGCCTATTCCAAACACTCTTCCAGTTTTTGAAGCAAAGATTTTATCTTTGATTAGTGGGTAGATACGGTTCTCTTCGCCCAATGCTTTCTTGGCAAGGGTTGGAATAATCAGATCGGCAATTTGTAGACCATTAACATTGATCTGTTTATTATAGAAGGCAAAATTTACAATCTTATTCTTGATTTGTCGGGAGCTAACAACTGATGTTCCGTTGTAATAGTAGTCCATATAGCTTCTGTAAATGTTTTTATCGTTTTCTGGGCCCCTAGACTCAATATTAATAAAGCCTTGAGCCTTATTGATTTCAAGGAATCGTACATATCGCTCAATAAGAAAATTTATAGAGACCACATATGGGTTATTCTTATCAATAGTGACAAACTTATCTTGATGTTCAACAAACTTCTTTTTATCAATGGTAATGGAAATAATTGTAAATTTGAGTGATGAAATTAGTTCGTTTAAGTCCTTAAAGAAATCCTCCCTTTTTGACTCATTCAGTAATATGTTGAACGGTGCGTTTCTTTTTCGAATATCGTATTGATGAAGAATAATATCGATGGAGTTAAAGTACTTTAGCTTAAAGGCATGAAGTAAAGATGTTACCTCCTTGTAGTAGTAATTTCTTTCAAAGATCACGCCCGAAAGACTGAAAATAGGATATTGTTCATCAATTTTTATGAGATTATGGTCGCCGGTTTCATCTACAAACATAATGAACATAGGTAGATTGTATCGCAAATTAGCACTAATCGAAACAACAGGAATCGATTGGCTTCGGAATACCTGAGGTTAGAACCGAACCAACCCCTTCTTGTCGAAGGGGTTGATCCAAATCTGTCGTCGGATTGTATAAATTGGCTCCCCGGCGCGGACTCGAACCACGGACCCGCTGGTTACAATTGCCTTAAGCTTTCACCTAAGATTGGACTATATCATCACCATGTCAGCTTTACATCTGGATGTAACCGTCTACTGATTTAGGCGTCGGGCGCTGATAGGGCTTATTGATTGGCTTTCTCATCCCTTAGTCTCTGCACCTTCTCATCTACTCTTTAGCCTTCGATGAGCTTGGCTCATGATTGCCCTCGTCTTTACGTTAGGGGTTCCATGAGTTCACCCGATTTTTCCACACTCGCTTTCACGAATGGGCTGCAACTTTGTATGTTCTTCACGATGACAATTCGCACAAAGAAGAAGACATTTATCCAACTCTTCTTTCACTTTTTGCCAGCTTCGAGCGTATCCCTTACTAGATATTCCAAAGTCCTTTTTAGAACGATCAAGATGATGAAACTCTAAAGCATCATCACACTTATGATATCCACAAGCAGAACACTTTCCGCCCAAATACTCAATCGCTAACTGTCGAACTCTCTTTCTTCTTGCTTTAACAGCTTGAATTAGATAGTCCCTTCGATCCGAGTACTTGCGTTTATCCGTCGTGATAAAACTCCAATTTTCTCATTCACAGCCAGCTGCTCTACCGACTGAGCTACCGGGGAATCTCCAAATTACGAAATGTATTCTAGCAATCATTGTTGATGTTGTACAATACCTCATTAGAAGAGGGGTTCGTGCGTCTGCTATGATGAGAATATATGTCTTCTGTTAGTTTAAAGTTAAAAATTCCGCTTATCTTTGCGGTCATCACTCTCTTTGTCTTCATTCTTGCCCTTGTAATCCTAGGTGAAAAGGCCGATCGATCGTTTATATTTATCTATTGGATCAGCTGTTTTCCGCTCATTCTTGCGTCCTATTTCTTGGCGCGTCAAATCATCCAACCCATTATCGATGTTATCAATTATCTCGAACAATATACCCATGAAAACCCTTTAAATATCCGGCCTCTTCCTCTCAAAAAAATAATTTCCAAGAAAAAGATAAAGCACATCGACAACATTCCCTGCACTTATTACAAGGCAAACCAAACCAATTGTTGGGAAAAATATTTCAATATAAAGGCGTTGGAAAAAAGAAACCCGATGACCATTCCCTGTTTTGATTGTGTGGTGTTCATCTCCCGCGAACAAGAGGAAACGGAAAAACTAAAGATCTTTTTGAACCATTTGCTATCCTCGATCCAGTTTCACTATCAACGCAGCAAACACTACAGCTCGACACTTGAAGAAACCGTCAGCGGTCGAACCAAAGAGCTTCAAGAACGCTCCAGAGAGCTTCAACGTGAAACCATAAAAAGTCGCCTTATCATTGATAATATTGTCGAAGGGATGCTCGTCACCGATCCCCTTGGCAACATTATTCAAATGAACAATAATGCCAAACAACTGCTTCACATCAATAAAGCTACCGGATTATTAGGCTCAATTCTTGACGTCCTTACCTTTAATGAACTGAAAACTTCCAGCAATTCCATTTTAACCGAAATAAAGCGGGCTCCCTTTCATTTGGTTCGCGATGTTCAATTTACCTCCAAAGGAAAAGACCATTATCTAGCCATCAAGGCTGCCTTTGTTCAAGACAAAAAGACCTCCTTTGACCTTATTGTCTATCTCATTGAAGATATTACGGCGGTTAAACAACTCGACCAGTTTCGAAACGATTTCTTCAACACCATTTCGCACGACCTAAAAAACCCGTTGGCCAGCATTTTAGGCTTTCTCGACCTCGTTCTTCATGTGGAGCTGGTAGGCCTTCCCCACCCACTCCATGGCCTCCTGCCGCTTGTC
>JBAXBI010000234.1:0-2919 GCA_037142055.1 Candidatus Omnitrophota bacterium
AGCAGTCAAATATGCGTATAATTTTGATCTGCCGGCGACATTTATTGTCTGTGATAATGGGGTCAGCGTAATGACCAATACCCGTGAAACTTGGGGAGCAAAAGAACCATGGTTTCAAGGGACTAAATACGAAAAGAAAATTATTTATTTTCAATATACCAATGAATATCCTCATTCAGGTTTGGGTAAATTAATTAAATTTTGATATGACAGAACAATTAAAGTATTTTGATGAATTAAAGCGTACCATGGAATGGTTGGCTCAACAGCCTAAGGTGATGTTTGTAGGTCAAACAGTCGCTGGCCCTGGAACTTTTATGTTCCAGACATTGCGGGACTGTCCAAAAGACCGCACCTTGGAAATGCCTATCAATGAAAGTTTTCAAATGCAGTTTACAATTGGGATGGCTTTAGCAGGTTATATCCCTGTATCAGTTTATCCTCGTCAGAATTTTCTGTTGTTGGCAACGGCTGATATGGCTAATATGCTTGATAAGTTACCAGCAATCAGCAAAGGACAATGGCCTATAAAGGTGATTATAAGGGTAGCAACAGGACCAGATGCTCCGGTACACCCAGGTCATCAGCATATTGGAAATTACGCTAAGGCTTTTCGAGAGCTTTTTGATTGGATTGAAGTCGTTGAGCTTAATAATGCAGAAGATATTTTTCCTGCCTATAAGAATGCTCTTGAACGCACGGATGGGAAATCAACTCTGATAATCGAGCATGGTAACTTTTATAACGAAGAATACTATGCCAAGCGAATGATTAGTCAGAAGCATTAACTTATAAAATCATGCAATCTAATAGTCGTATTTTAATTATCGGTCATAACGATAGTTTAGAAAATTCCCTTCGGAATTATTTCTCTTCTTTAAAATTCTCCAATGTATACACCAACACTAAAAGTAAGTTAGATGTTTTATCTCAATCTAAGGTGCAGAAGTTCTTTAAGGATGTTCGTCCAGAATATGTCTTCTTAGGTTCCCTTCGATCGGGGGGTATTGCGGTCAATCAAAAATATCCCGCAGTATTTATTTATGAAAATCTACAGGCCCAGAATAATATTATTCATAGTGCCTGGCAGGGGAAGGTTAAGAAATTAGTATATTTTGGGGCTTCTTGTATTTATCCAAAAGCTGCTAAGCAGCCCATTATGGAAGATTCCCTTTATCAAGGCCCCATGGAGACGACCAGTGAAGCGTATTCAACATCTAAGCTAGCAGGGGTTAAGTTATGTCAGATGTATCGTCAGCAGTATGGATTTAATGCCATTTGCGTTGTCCCTGCAACGCTTTACGGTCCTGGGAGTGATACAAATTTAGAAACCGCTCATGTGATGGGGTCTTTGATTGCTAAGTTTCATCAGGGAGTCGCTAAGGGGTTAAAAGAGGTGGAAGTCTGGGGAACTGGAAAGCCACGTCGTGAATTTCTTTATGTCGATGATTTTGTTGATGGTGTAATATTTTTAATGAAGAATTACAACTCAGGTGAGTTGGTTAATTTAGGAGTAGGCTCTGATGTAACGATTAAATATTTAGCTAGCGTTATTGCAAAGGTAAGTGGCTATAAGGGCAAGATTGTCTTTGATGCATCTAAGCCTGATGGAACCATGCGTAAGCTGCTTGATAGTAGCCGCGTGAGTCGTTTGGGGTGGAAACCAAAGGTTAAATTAGAAGAAGGTATCAACAAAACATATCAATGGTTTAAAAATTTAAGGTAGGGGCGAGTTAACCGAAGCCCGTACATGGAAAGGGAACAGTATGAAGATTTTAGTCACAGGAGCAGCAGGTTACATTGGTTCGGTTTTAGTACCACGTATATTACAGGAAGGGCATGAGGTTATAGCTTTAGATAACTTTATGTACAATCAGTCCTCATTGCTGGATGTTTGTCATCATGAGAAATTAACGATTGTTAGAGGGGATACTCGTGAGAAAAATTTGATGACTAAACTCATGAAAGATGCAGATGCGATATTTCCCTTAGCTTGTCTTACAGGAGCCCCTTTATGTGCTAAAGATCCTGTTGGAGCTCAGACAATTCTACTTGATGCTGTTAAATTGATCCTGGAGTTAAAAAGTAAAGATCAAATGGTCATTTTCCCAACGACTAATAGCGGCTATGGGGTGGGAGAAAAGGGTAAGCATTGTACGGAAAGCACCCCTCTTCGTCCTATTTCATTATATGGGAAGCTTAAGGTAGATGCGGAGAATGCTATTTTAGATGCTGGTAATGGAATTACCCTTCGATTGGCAACCGCCTTTGGAGTCTCCCCACGCATGCGTTTGGATTTGTTGGTTAACGATTTTACCTATCGTGCGGTCTATGATAGGTTTGTGATTCTCTTTGAAGCTCATTTTAATCGGAATTATATTCATGTGCGGGATATTTCTAAAGCCTTTATTCATGGGCTTAATAATTTTGACAATATGAAGAACCAACCTTATAATGTCGGCTTATCTGATGCGAATCTAACCAAATTGCAACTGTGTCAGGAAATCAAGAAATTTGTCCCTGATTTTTATTTTGTTGAAGCAACCATCGGCGAAGATCCAGATAAACGTGATTATATTGTTAGCAATGAAAAGATTGAAAAGACTGGGTTTAAACCTGATGTTAGTCTTCAAAAAGGAATTGCGGAACTCATCAAAGGCTACCAGATTATCAAGCGTAACCAATACGCTAATATATAAAAGATTAGTTAAATCTTGATCCATTGAAGGAATATTCCTATGAAAGTCACGCTCTTAATACCTACGCTTAATGAAATTGGTGGGATGAAAGCCATTATGCCGCTGATTAAGAAAGAATGGTACGACCAGTTACTGGTGGTGGATGGGCAATCAACTGATGGAACAATTGAATATTGTAAAGAACAAGGGATTCCTATATACATTCAGCAAAAAAAAGGGA
>JBAXBI010000235.1:0-2914 GCA_037142055.1 Candidatus Omnitrophota bacterium
AATGAGTGGACGAGGTTCACCGGACTGGGTGGACGAAGTTGACCGGAATACGCAACTATGCGCGAACCATATTGTTTAACATAGTCCCCATCTTCTGTGTTGACTCCCGGACAATCACAACTGTAAGTACAAATACTCATAAATTGCTTATTGCCTTGAGCATAATTTCTTTCCATATCTTCTTCGGGTTTCACTAAATTGAATGTGGCAAGTTCCGTCTTAAGATCAGAAATTTGACTGGTAACTGGCTTGCCTAACAGCACTTCTTTAGCAAAAGCCGCTCCCACAACCATCAGGAACACCACCAACAGAATACCCTTTTTCATCTGCTAACCTCCGCTGTTACTCGATATTATCAAACCAGTAAATTCTCTTCAAGAATGCCACAATGGTGGTAAGCCAGTGCACCCATCGGTCAGCCAATTGCCCGGAATCCCCGGACAACTCACGCAACCGCAGCCATCAGCACATGTGTCGTAGCTACCTTCTCCCCTTTGAACTTCGGACGGATAACAATCTCAACATCACGATCTAAAGCGTTGAGCAATTCAAAAAGATGGTCGAGGGAGAACATGCTGAGTTTGCCGTTCATCAAACAAGATACTTTAGACTGGGGGATCCCCAACAGTTCGGCAGCAGCCTTCTGGGTCAAAGCACGATCCTTAATGATCTCCGTGATCCGTGTCATCACCTGGGCTCGAGCCATCACCCTCTCTGGATGGGCAACGCCGATATCAGCAAAAACATTGTCACTGCCCTTATATATCTTTTCTTTAGTATTCATGGTTCCCTCACTTGTAATTCGTGTTGTAATCTGCTTCGGCAACTTTTAACCGCCGCTTGATAAGTTCGATATCCTGACCAGAAGTCTTGATCCCGCTCTTTGACTTCTTCTGAAAACAGTGTAACACATAAAGAACATCGCCGAACTTTACCGTATAAACCGCCCGGTATGTATCGCCATCATGATCTTCCCGAACCTCCAGGACTCCTGCCCCACCAAATCCTTTTAACGGCTTCGCATTCGCCGCTTTCCCGCCAGATTGAGCCTGATACAGGGCAAACCCTATATCCTGACGCACATCCTCAGGAAATTCTTTCAAATCATCCCGTGAAGAACCAACAAAACTTACTTTCTTCATAATCGTTCCCGATTCAAATATACCATATCTGGTATAATTGTCAATTTACTCATAGATTTCTTTCAAGAGCCGAACAAAAGCCATAAGATAGTGACCCCATCGGTCAACCGAAAGTAATTAGGTGGATTCTCTTATCTTGCTTCATATCAATGCCTTGTAATATCAAGACCGAACTTTAAAAATTTGGGAACCGATGAACGAGTACGATACTGTCTCAAAAAACTCATATTCGTCCCCGAAACCGTCTAAGGTAACACCTACTCATCCGGTTCCGGTAAACAGGGCGCTTCTTGCGGGAAAGTGTCCTCCAATATAGAACGAATTTCTGTCGGGTCCATGCGACCATCTCTAATCCACTTCGCCGCTTCCGGAGACAATTTGCCCATTTCAATAAGTTTTAACGCAAAAGCCCGGTCTTTTAGCAAACCATTCAGCCATTCAACGGAGTTTGTACCGCTAGGTTTCTTGAAGCCAGTAGCATCTTCAATGACTTTAACAAACCGATCCGCCTGTCCTTCCCGAAATTCACTCTCTTTAAATCCAAGAAAATCCTTCGAATCAAAATAACGCAATAGACCATAAATAAACTGCTTCTTATAATCGGGACATTCTTTATGGATACTACGATATATTGTCTTCATATCCTGATCCTCGAGTCCGGCCGATTTAAGCCAAGTCCGAAAGCGCACATAATCTTCATCGGGAACCTTTGGACAAGGATGCTGCTCTTTCACAAATCCGGTAAACGTACCCCATGACAAAAGAATCCCTTCCTTCGCCAACCATTGAGCCCGAAATTTGTAAATAACGGAAAAAATAGCTAACGAAATAACCCAAATTAGCGACATCTGAAGCAATCCTGCGCCTCCGATTTCATGCCTTAGGCCAGAAGAAAACAGAACGCCGATAAGCAACAGACTCGTCCCCAATAAAGGCAATCCAACCACCAGCAGAATACCATTATACAAATAAATCATACGTCCTAACCTCCTCGAAGATGACGACTATCTTTTTCTACATGTTATCGCTCTTCACCATAAATTTTTATCAAGAAATTGACCAGGGTCATATGATACTGCACCCATCGGTCAACCGAAAGTAATGAGCGCAATACGCTTCCCGGTATTGTTGCAATCGTCTATTTTAAACTCCCTTAGCATTGACCTACCGATTCCGCCATAAACCATTATCTGATCCAACATTATTAAGTTCGGAATGATCACCGCTCTTACCTGGCAGATCGCTTTGCAAAATATATTTAGAATTATCATTCCTATAATATTGCGGATACAGCAATTCAAACGGGGCAGAATACATTCGCTCTGGCGGATCATATTTTTTCCCCAAGCGAACCAACGTGTTGAAACGGTCACCATTCCTGACAGAAAAAGAAAAATCCGATTCATTCTTATGCATTAAAACAAATCGATCTGTGTATATAAGAAAGCCACGGATATCTTTCTGAGCGTTGCGCATCAATGATGTATACGCGAATATGTGCACACCATTAACAATTGAGAAGGAACACACAACGATAAATATAAAGTTCCCCATCCAATAGGCATAAGAACGTCGCGTGAATAAATACCGTAGGAATAAATACAGAACCCCTGACAGAACAACCCAAAAATTATAAAGATAATAAAGCGACGAAGATAGATAAACCGCCGACTCATTGATCCGAAGAACAATTAGAAATAAATACCCCGCCAGCATACTGATGAGCGACAATTAGACCTGACGGCCAACGACAATTATAACTGCGGATCCGT
>JBAXBI010000236.1:0-2913 GCA_037142055.1 Candidatus Omnitrophota bacterium
CAAGCCACTCATGAACCTTTTATCCAAAAAGAAACATCGTTTAGTGCAGCGACCGTTGATGCTTCTTTGCTTCAAAAAGATACCTTAGGGCATTGGTTAAACCGGTCGTTTGCTTTTACTGTTCGAAGCGCAATCTTTGCCATGCGCAATTTATTTGTGATGACAGATGTCTTTTTTTGGCCATTGATTAGTTTGATTTCCATAGGACTGATGTCGAAATTTATTAATTTAAATAGTCAGGTATTTGAGTTTATTATGACAGGAACCCTGGCCGCGGGAGTCTTGCAGATAGTTCAATTAGATGTAGGTTATGCAGTGCTTTATGAATTATGGTCGAAGAGCCTTAAACACACCTTACTGACTCCTGTTGGAATCGCTGAGGGGGTTATGGGTACTTGGATTGCTGGAATGGTACGTGGAGGCCTTACTTTTATATTATTAGTGGTAGCAGCAGCCGTAGGATTTGGTTTTCATCTACCAGGTTTTTGGATAACAGTGGCTTTTTTGCTTGGACTTTTTTCCTGTGCTTTGATTTTAGGGATCATCGTTAATATTCTTATTTTGTCTTTTGGTCAAAAGGTAGAAATTACAGCGTGGATGTTTGCCCATTTGTTTATGATTCTCTGTGGGATTTATTATCCTGTAAGTGTTCTTCCTGCATTTTTTCAAAACTTAGCTTTAGCAATTCCGATCACTCATTTCTTAGAATTTTTCCGGCAGGCTTATGGGTTTAAAGCTCACAGTCAATATCCTCTTTTAGTTGGCTTTGCTTTGACTATCTTGTATTTGATTATTTTCTTGCGCCTATTGTCCAATGCATATACCCGCGCTCGACGCAAAGGGGTCATTATCCGTTTGTCAGAGTAACTTTTTCTCTGTAGTGCGTATTAAATTCCCATTTAAAAAACGTTTTCCTATAGATGCCTAAATAGGCTTGTATTCATTCTGGTGCGTGCCATACTCTATTTAAGAGGGCAACTAAGGAGTAAATAAGAGTGCAGAAGAAAATATTAATACTTGAGGATGAAAAGGAACTAGCAAGTCTGTATGCTAAGTTTCTTAAGGCTAATGGATACGATCCAGTGCTTGCTTTTGATGGTATTGAAGGGTTGGAAAGATTAAAAGAGATGACTCCAGATTTGATTTTATTGGATTTAAGTATGCCTAATATGGGTGGGGTTGGATTCTATCAACAACTTTGTGGTGCTGAGGGGAAGCCTAGGTTTCCTATACTGGTACTTACAGGTCGAATGGATTTAGAAAGGGTATTTAAGGACTTGCTTATAGATGGCCTTCTTCTTAAACCTTTTGAGAAATCACATCTGTTAAAGGAAGTTGAAACAATAATAAACAAGCATTGTGGTAAACATGAAATGATTTTGCACGAGAATCACCGGTAATCTCTCCTTTGGGTAACTTCAAGAATCTTTGGTGAAAGGTTATATTCTTTGGATGTTGACAGAACATAAAGAGCCCCGTAGATTAGTGCTATGATGAAAATATTTTCCTCACTGGCAATTATTCTTCTTACCGTAAACGTTTCTTGGGCCACAGGTGAGTGGGAGAACCAGGGGAAATCTTACTTTTTAACTAAAAATACAAAAGAGAGCTTTAGCGCCCCGGGCGCTGGGGCAAATAAGTTTCTTACTAAGTATATAAATTACGATGGGGTTGATTTCTTAGTAAAGGGTGCTGATGATTGGCAAGATTATGGGAAGATTAATCTTGAAGACAGCCGAGTATTCTCCATTCCTATACGATCGGGCATGAAATTAGATGAAGTTCACCTCTTAGCATCAGGCAATTTTGGCAATAGCTATGAGCATGATTCCTTATTACATTTGTATGGCGATAAATATTTTTATGCTACAGTGAGCGTCCTTTTTGTCTATCAGGATGGTGCTTACAAGTCTCTTTCTGTCCCTGTATTTTGGGATTGGTTTCATCTGCCGCCGGGACAATGGTCAAAGGAGGGAGCCACCATCAAATCGATTGGCAATAATCCCGTACGTAAGGATTGTAGCATTTACCATATTAGTTTTGTAAACCCAAGGCCACAAGAGCCAATTAAAGATGTTTTGTTATCAGATAGCTGGATTAGCGATCGTCCGTTCTCTGATATATTTGCAGTGACCGTTAAATCCTCCGATAAACTTGAATCAACTCCTAAAGAAGATATGAAGTTTAAAGTTCATGTCAAGACTGCCGAAGGTCAGGTGGCAGATACTCGTGTTGAATGGAACTTTGGAAAAGATTTCGATGGATGGGTAAGAGGTTCATCGGATAACTGGGATGTAGAGGCTTTCTGGCAAGTGGATAGTTATGGGCATAAAGGGGTCATTGACATTCCCGCTTGTAATTGGGTAGGCGATAAATTTAGCTGGATTGAAAAGAAAGTAGCCTTGCCTAATTGGGATACAGTACAATTACAGTTCCAGCGCCATAGTTCCACTTTCAGTGATCAAGATAAACAATGGAGCGATGGACTGTTAAAGATTATCATTAAGAACACGGCAGGCCAAGAAACCGTTTATGAGAAAGTCTATAGCGGCCAGTGGAGTATTCAAACGATCGATTTGTCAAAGTTCAAAGGACAGACTGTAATTGTCAGGTTTGAAAATCACGGCGGAGGACAAGTAAAGCTTGGCCTTTTAACGTCTCCTTCTTGCGATGGGGAAGATGCCCTGATTGATCAAGTTCGACTTAATCCCTAGGAATATCTAAAATAACCTCCTTCCATAGCGCGACACGTAGGGGCATCCGTTTTTGGGGCATTCCAACCGATTTGAGTTATATTTTCCAGGTATAAAATAATTAATTTATAAAGCTTTGGTAATAAATAGCTTATGAGTCAATAATGTGGGTTCAAGGGTCTAGCGCAACACTTTGATCTGCTAGAATAGCAGAGGAAAG
>JBAXBI010000237.1:0-2906 GCA_037142055.1 Candidatus Omnitrophota bacterium
CTGGTGGTTATGATGTCATCGCTGATGTCGGTGAGCATCCATTTCAATTGCATAAGGTAGGGCAAACAACATTGCAGGCTAATGTAACAAAAGTTTTTGATGTTGATGGGCAGAAGATTCCAACGGGAACTCTTAAGGATCTGCCGAAGGAGATGGATTTTAATACGGCTAAACCCTTTGGACCAAATCTTGATAATTCTTTTACTATCAAGGCAGATGCTAATGGTGTTGTCAAAGCAGTATTACATAATAAAGAAACCAGTTTAATAAGCACCTTCGAAGCAACAGGAATGTTTTCAGCTAAACCAGGTGAAGAAGCTGTTATTCATTTTTGGAGCGGAAGCACTGACCCTAAAAGTCCTTATTATGGAGTAGGTGCTATTGAAAACGTTACAACCACAGCCAATGGACCTAATCGACAGGGGCAGATAGGTGGCAGCCGTCTGTTAGGCAAGGATGACGAAAGAAAAGGCAGCATCACCATGACGGTTCAGTCAGAAAGAAGAGCCGCTATGGCAGCAGCTGGTCGAAAACAAAGAGATAGAACAGGTAAAGTTAAAACTACACCAAGTGCTCCGCCAAACCAGGCGATGACGGTGAATTTTGAATTACCTACATCAGCTATAGATATAATAACTAATACCAGTAACATGAGATTGCTTAGGAAAATGAACACGGTAGGCAGTGGTGATCTTGCCAGGAGTAGTGCCATACAATCTATACTGTTGGCACTTGCACTGCTTCCTCAGGCGGGTTTGAGAGCAGAGACTCCTGATGTGAATCAAGCTTGGAATTTAGCACCAGCCATTGCTACCGAGAAGGGGGCTGCAGTTGAGCCGCCTGGTGGTATCGACTTAAATGCTAAGAATATGCAGATGAATGTTAGTGGTCAGAAGATTGACATTCGTTTTAATCCAGCCTTGGTTGAACAGTTTAGACGTGGGGATTTCTCTGGTGTAACGCCTATCATTGTCAATGTTACTCCAATTATAAATCCTATGCCATTGCTAGGGTTATCACCTGCTAAAGAGGAAAACTTGACGGCAGGGGTTTAATACTTTATACTTGCAATATCAATAGCCCTCGCAGCCCCATATTTGAGTGGGGAAGTAATAGCGAGGGCTTTTTATTTCTCATCGCTTCTTTTTAATGGTATACTTTGCAGATAATTTTAAATATGGAGATCATATGTTTTGGATTAGTATTTTTATAATAGTCTTTGTTGTTTTAATAGCTGTGATGATCGTCATTTATACGATGCCTTCAGATACAACTCCTAAACCTAAGAAAAAGGCCAAGGAGTTAAAAGCGCAGATGATAGCTGATTCCATAGCTCAAGCGGAAGCAAACAAGGATTGGAAGGTAATTTCTGAACGCTGGGAGAGACAGAATAATGGTCTCTTAGGTGATATTGAAAAGTTGAAAATGCAACAGAAAGAACAAGATAAAAATTACGAAGTTCAGAAGGAACAGGTTGAAGATCTATTAGAAAAGCTTTCTCAGGAAAAGGGCTGGCGCGAAAAAGAACAGGCTAATCTAGATAAGGTAAGGGCGCATGAGAAGGAGTTGAAAGAACAGATTTATCAAACTGAGGCTGATTTGGAAAAAGAGCATTCTACTCGTATTCGGCAGGATCAGCAGTTGGTTGAGTTTAAGATTAAATTCGATAGCCTTCAGGAAGAAAAAAGAACTTTATCCACCAAGGCGATGAGTTTAGAAACCACCCTTGAGCAGGCCAACAGAGAATTGGTGATGTTAAGACAGCAAAACACTGAGCTTTCTCGTAAAAAGGAAGATATCCAGTGGGTTGCCAAGACGGAATTTGATGAGTTAAAAAAACAGCTACAGCAAAATCAACAAGAAATAACTAGATTGAAAGCTTCAGGGTCTACTTCTTAAGATCTCCATATGTCAGAATTTCCTTTTTCCAACCGCACCGATTGGTCGCTTGAGAATAACCCTTTAAGTTCTGCTTTAGAAAGCTTACGCAGCGAAGGATGTGAGATTTTAGATTTAACTGAATCTAATCCCACTGGCTGTGGATTTGTTTATCCCTCAGGCTGGCTGGTGGCATTATCTAATCAAAATAATTTAACCTATGCCCCTGAAGATAAGGGGATGTTGGTTGCTCGTCAGGCAATTGCTAAGTATTACAAATCAAGAAACTTGAAAGTCGATCCACAAGACATTGTTTTAACTTCCGGCACTTCAGAAGGGTATTCGTTCCTATTGAAGCTCTTAACGAACCCTAATGATCATGTTCTTATTCCAAAGCCTAGTTACCCTTTGTTTCAATTCTTATTAGAACTTCACGATGTAAGGTTTGATTATTATCCTTTGCTCCACGATGGTTCATGGCGTATTGACAGGGCAGCATTCAAAGCGCTTGTGAGAGATAATACCAAAGCGGTTATTTTAGTTAATCCTAATAATCCAACAGGTTCTTATATAAGCGCAGAGGATATTGATTTTTTAAATGAAGAGTGTGTAAAGGCAAGAATGGCTATTATTTCTGATGAAGTCTTTTACGACTATCAACTTAATGATCAAATTGTTCCTAAAAGTTTAGCCTGTAATGAAAAGGTTTTGACCTTTGTTTTAAGCGGGATATCTAAGATTTTGGGTCTGCCACAGATGAAATTATCGTGGATTACTGTCAATGGCCCCAATGTCGTTAAAGAAGGGGCCTTGCAGCGCTTGGAAATCATTGCAGATACTTATTTGTCTGTTAATACTCCAGTTCAAAATGCCCTATCGCAGTGGCTCTGTGATGCCAGGCAAATTCAGGTACAAATCATTCTCCGTGTGCAGAAGAACTTAGAATTCTTACATCAAAAAGGTTTAAATTTTTTAGCTGTAGATGGAGGCTGGTATGCTGTTATCAAATCTCCGTCTATAACGTATGA
>JBAXBI010000238.1:0-2832 GCA_037142055.1 Candidatus Omnitrophota bacterium
CCCCGACACTGATAAACGTATTCTTTGATAAAAAAATAGAAAATATAATTAACCCTGAGATAATAAAAAAAACATTAATAAAAGGGATAAAATTAAACTTAATCTTTCCCGGTCTGATGTGTTGGCGGAAATCCACGTTTACAACCTATTATTAGGGGCTATTTCAGCCATTGCCAATGACGGTGTTTATATGCGTCCTTTTGTGGTTAAGTATATTAAAGATAATCATGATCAAATCATTAGGGAAACTAAACCAGAGATTTTAGATAAGGTGATTTCTGCTGAAACTTCTTTGCGTGTTAAGTCTATATTACAAGGAGTTGTTGAGCGCGGGACTGGTGTTAAAGCTCAGATTAAAGGTTTCACCGTCGCTGGGAAAACAGGAACAGCGCAAAAGGTTGTTGGTGGAACGTATTCTCACGGACATTTTTATGCAACATTTGTGGGATTTGCGCCTGTTGAAAATCCACGGTTGGCTGCGGTAGTTGTTTTCGATGAGCCTCATCCAGCTTATTATGGTGGTACTGTTTCCGCTCCGGTCTTTAGTGAAGTTATTGGTGATTCTTTAAAATACTTAAACGCCAAACAAATGGCGGGTATCGACGGGGATAAAAGTTAAAATGCTATTAAGGGACTTATTAAAGGGTATTTATTCGGACGGTTTATCTTATGAGCATGAGAATTTTGCGATCGATACAATCAGTTGTGATTCTCGTCAGAAACAGGCAAATGGTTTATTTGTGGCCCTGTCAGGTTTTAAGGTTAAGGGGGATGATTTTATTAAAGATGCAATCGTTCAAGGGGCCGTTGCGGTTGTTAAGAAAGGTCGGGAGAGAAAATTATCTAATTACACCATTCCTGATTCGGTTTGTCTTTTAGATGTGGATGATCCTAAATTATTTTTGCGGCAGATTGCTTTGCGTTTTTATGACGATCCTTCAGGTAAGGTTAAAACCATTGGTGTGACGGGTACCAACGGCAAGACCACAATTACTTATCTATTAGAAAGTATTTTTAAGGTCAATGGCCAGGATTCGGCCGTCATTGGGACTGTCAATTATCGTATAGCGGGAAAGATTTTACCATCGAAACTGACTACTCCTGGGTTCTTAGAAAATCAAAGTTATCTTTTTCAATTGGCTAATTCCAGAATTCCTTATTGTGTGATGGAGGTTTCTGCCCATGCCTTAGAGCAGGGCAGGGTCGATGGGATTAATTTTAGCAGTGCCATCTTTACTAATTTAACCCAGGATCACTTAGATTATTTTAAGGATATGGAAAGTTATTTTAGAACTAAGACGGTTTTATTCGAGAGGCTTCAAAGCGATGCTGGAGCTATTATTAATGTGGATGATCCCTATGGACGGCGGTTGTTAGAGATGTCAAAGGGCAAAGTAGTCACCTATGGCATTAAGAACTCTGCAGATGTGAAAGCACAGGATGTTCAATTTTCTTTAAAAGGAACGAAAATGGAAGTGGTTTTTCCAACGGGTAAAATTACAATCAATACATGTTTTATCGGTGAACATAATGTCTATAATATCCTTGCAGCTTGCGCCTGTGCTTGGGATAAAGGGGTTGCTATCGATACCATCCGTCGGGGAGTTGAAGCTTTATTTTCTGTCCCAGGACGGCTTGAACCTATTAAGGGTTCCCAAGATTATTTTATATTTATTGATTATGCACATACACCAGATGGTTTAGAGAATGTTCTTAAAGCACTTCGAGCGGTAAGCGCTAATAAAATAATTTTAGTGTTCGGCTGTGGAGGGGATCGTGATCGAGGTAAAAGACCACTCATGGCTCAAGTGGCCTGTGAGAGGGCTGATTATTCTGTTGTAACGAGTGATAATCCTCGTAGTGAAGATCCAATGTCGATCATTAAAGAAATAATGTCTGGGTTTAAAGGTGATAATTATGAAGTCATTACTGATCGTAAAGAGGCTATTGTCCAAGCGTTAAGAATAGTCAAGTCAGGAGAGATTGTGTTGATCGCGGGTAAAGGCCATGAAGATTATCAAATTTTAAAAGATAAAACGATTCCATTTAATGAGGTAAGTATAGTCAAAGAAATCTTGAGCAATGTCTAACAATAGGACAATTTAAGGATATGTCAACCGGTCGGCAAAATGTTAGGATTAAAGATTCTTTACGTGTACACTGGTCTGTAGAAAATGGGCTTATACAGGGCGAAGGTACGATAGTTGATTTAAGTGCCAAGGGGATGCAATTGATGACAGATAAAACTTTTGAACTGACGCCGCCATGTGTACTTTTAATTGAAGCTTTACCAGGTGGGGCGGCGATAGCTTCTAAGAAGTTTAAAGTTTTATGGTTTAATAAGGTTATTAATCAGGGGCGGGAGTCTATTCAGTGCGGCGGAGAAATTATTTCTTAATCGCAATGGAGAATTTTGAAAGGCAAAGATGTTTACAATTGATGATCTTATAAAAGCAACTGGGGGGCATTTCATCCAAGGACCAGAGGATGCTCGAGTAAAATCAGTGAGCATTGATTCCCGTGTAGTTCAAAAGGGAGATTTGTTTATTGCCGTCAAAGGGGATATTTTTGATGGACATGATTTTATTAAGGAAGTCATCGTAAAAGGGGTTCAGGTGGTTATAGTTCATAAGCCCATTGCTATTAGTAATCCTAAGGTGAGCGCCATTATGGTTAAAGATACAACGAAAGCTTTAGGAGATTTAGCCCGTTTCCATCGGTTACGTTTTAAGATCCCTGTTATTGCCTTAACCGGAAGTGCTGGAAAGACCACAACTAAGGAGATGGTCGCTAGCGTGCTTAATAAGAAATTTCGGGTATTAAAGAATGAAG
>JBAXBI010000239.1:0-2829 GCA_037142055.1 Candidatus Omnitrophota bacterium
CTGCCTGAAGATGATATGGATAGTATGCAGATGACCTTAGATTTAGCGATCGAGATGAATACGGAAGCTGCCAATTTTTATTCTGCCATGGCCTATCCTGGAAGTCCTTTATATGGTGTAGCTAAGAAAGAAGGTTGGAAATTGCCAGGGACCTACACAGGGTTTTCTCAACATTCTTATTATTCACAGCCTTTACCTACGAAATATTTAAGTGCTCAAGAGGTTTTGGCTTTTCGTGATGAAGCTTGGATGAAATATCACACCAATCCGAAGTTTCTAGATATGTTAAAAAGTAAATTTGGTCAAATCGCATTTGATGAGACGTTAAATTCTACCAAGATTAAACTCAAACGTAAAATTTTAGAAGACCTGCCTTACGGCGGGCAGGGGCGGGGACTATGATTATTTCTCGAACACCATTTCGGATATCTTTCTTTGGTGGAGGTACTGACTATAATGGTTGGTATAAAGAAAATAAAGGGGCTGTTTTAGCAACGACGATTGATAAATATTGTTATATTAACTGTCGTTATTTGCCGCCTTTTTTTGAACACAAATCTCGTATTATCTATTCTAAGATGGAGCATATACAGAAATCCATCGATGAAATTGACCATCCTTCTGTTCGAGAAGTATTACGGTTTCTCAAAATTAATGAAGGTATAGAAATTCATCATGATGGGGATTTGCCAGCGCGTACGGGGTTAGGATCGAGTTCTTCATTTACGGTGGGTCTTTTGCATTGTTTTTATGCCTTAAAAGGTCAGATGGTTAGTAAGGAGCAATTAGCTAAAGAGGCCATTTATGTGGAACAGGAAATGATTAAGGAAAGTGTCGGTTGTCAGGATCAGACCTTAGCGGCTTATGGAGGTTTGAATTATATTGAATTTGGAGGGACTAATCATTTAAGAGTTCAACCAGTTATTATTCCTTCAGCAAAACTTGATTTCTTAAAAGATCATTTGATGTTGTTTTTTACTGGTTTTTCGAGAACAGCTTCTCAAATCGCCCAGCATCAAATTAGAAATATCCCAAATAAGAAGAAGGAACTGACACGGATGTATGAGATGGTAGGGGAAGCATTGAAGATTTTGCAAGGCAATGATCTTTTGGCTTTCGGGCGTCTGTTGGATGATGGTTGGAAGTTAAAACGTTCATTGTCAGATAAGATTTCAACCCCGGAGATTGATAATTTCTACGATACTGCTCGACGAGCTGGAGCTATAGGAGGAAAGTTGCTTGGCGCCGGCGGGGGTGGATTTGTGTTGTTGTTTGTTGAGCCTTCCAAAAAGGCTAAGGTAAGAGGAGCTCTTAAACATCTGCTGGAAGTGCCTATCAAATTTGAGAACTTAGGTAGTCAGATTATTTTCTATCAACCCGCAACAGGGATTATTAAATAAATATGTTTCCCGATGTGGTTATTTTAGCCGGTGGTTTAGGTAAACGACTAAAAAGTGTGACCGGCGGGTCTCAGAAAGTTCTAGCCCAGATCAATGGTAAACCCTTTATAAGTATTTTGATAGATTATATTGCCTCCCAAGGGGGCAGACGATTTATTTTATGTACCGGCCACGACGCTTCAGGTGTTGAGGGAGCGCTCAAAGATTCTCATCCTAATCTTACGATTGAATTTTCCCCAGAAGAAGAACCTTTAGGAACAGGTGGAGCTATCAAAAAGGCAATGGATCTCGTTAGAACGGATGTTTCTTTAGCGATGAATGGGGATTGTTTTTGTGTGATTGATTATAACCGTATGATTGATTCGCATATGAAATCCCAGGCTAAGGCCACCATTGCGGTTACTCAATTAGATGATGCCCGCGATTACGGAACCATTGAAACGGATGCTCAGGGGCGCATTGTAGCATTTAAGGAAAAACAACCAATTCTTCAGGCCGCATTTATTAATACAGGAACCTACTGCCTGGATCGCAAGGTGTTTTCTTTAGTCGATACTCCGGGCAAGTTTTCTATTGAGTATAATTTCTTTCCCCATTTGGTAGGGCGTGGATTTCATTCATTTGAGGTAGAAAATAAATTTATCGATATAGGGACTCCTGAGCGATATGCTTGGGCTCAAGAGCATTTAAAGAAGCTTCACGGGTGAAGATTTATGAAGAATCTCAAGCGGTGTGGAAGGATAAGACAATTGTGCGATGGGTCATTGCACAAATACCATTTGAAAAGTTTCTTAATAAGCATGTTCGCAAAGGATCGTAGACAAAATGAGGTCTAAAATATTTATTAGTAGCGTTCAGAAAGAATTTAAGGGGGAACGCAGGGCGTTAAAGGATTATATTGCCGGCGATCCTTTATTAAGAAAGTTCTTCAATGTCTTCCTGTTTGAGGATCTTCCGGCAATTGGTCGCCGGGCGGATGCCGTCTATCTGGAAGAGGTTAAAGCAAGCAATATTTATTTAGGTTTGTTTGGTAACGACTATGGAAAAGAGAATGCGGGAGGGAAGTCTCCTACGCATGAAGAATTTTTATTGGCTGCAAAACTCGGGAAGCCTCGTTTTATATTTGTAAAAGGGGAGGCTGATTCTAATCGTCATCATAAAATGCTTGGCTTATTGAGGGTGGCTGGTGAGCAGCTGATCAGGCGGCGTTTTAATACGATACCGGAGTTGACTGCGGCGGTGTATGCCTCTCTTGTGAGTCTTCTTTTGGAAACAGGCAAGATCATCACAGGGCCGTTTGATGCCACATTTTGTCGTAATGCTAATAATTCTGATATCTCTAAAGAAAAAATTAGTTGGTTCCTTTCTCGAGCTAAGAATGCTCGTGATTACGTTTTAGGTGAAAGAACCCCGATGCTTGATGTTCTTA
>JBAXBI010000240.1:0-2826 GCA_037142055.1 Candidatus Omnitrophota bacterium
CTAATAAAACCTACTGGATCGGTTGAATCACTAACTGCGATTCCACCACCTTTAAGTTTCATTATCCGATGAGTCATTAAATCCTCAGCTTCACGCATACGGCCAATTGTGACATGCTTCCTGTTAGGATCCACTGCAGTCTCAAGCATTTTTATACCATCTTCATAACTGGTCGTTCCTAGAATGGATGCAAGAACTAAAGGCAATGAAGATTCGTTATTTAACTGATTAATAACCCTAGTCCAAGAATCACCAGAGAAACATGACCTAGCTAACACTGTCAGCTCATCAAGATTTCCCCGCTGCTGCAATGCTTTTGCAAACACATCTGATGAAATGCTTCCCTGACTGCCTATGGCAACCGTTTGTGCTGATCCATGAGAATACGTCCATAAGAATGTCTTAGAACCTTTTGATGCAATAATCGCATCCTGAAGCTCTGTTCCTTTGGCAGCCTTAACAAGGCTGATCTGATCATCAGAAATCCCAATAACATCTTTCAAAAAATGCTGCATCTTTAACAATCCTTCTGCATGATCTTCTACTCCATCGGTAACAAGAATAACCTTGGATTTCTTGTCTAAAAACACATGATTTTCATATTGCTTACCAATTTTATCGATAAAACCAACCATTCCTTCAATATTCTTATCACTCAATGGCTGACTGTGTCGTTCAATTTCATATGTAACTGCTCTAGCCAAAGAAAATTGATTCGATTCATTACTGCGCTTCTTAGCCACTTTCATAAAAATTGGATTCTGATAAACCTTCCAAATTGCAACTGGAGAGATTACCCCTGTATCAACCTCTTGTCTACGGCTGGATATCATTTTAAAAAATCCTTTTTCAGTTCCTTTAAAACCTTGGGCAACATTATCTAATGACTCTAGAACTCCCCCATTCCTGCGCCAATCTTCATCTGACATCAAGGATACAAAATCCAAAATAAGTGGCGTTATATCTGGGTTCTTTTTCCAACCCAAGATTATCCATTGAATATCATGAATAATAGCATCACGCTTATCAAGACTGACCTCTCCTTTAAGGGCTTCCAATTTTGAACGTAAAAGTACCTTTTGTTCAGATTCTTTAGCTTGAACACTCACAGGTAAGAATAATAACCCTGCCGTAATAACTACAGCTTGTTCTAGAAATTTTCTACGAGTTTCTGACATCATCGCCTGATTTCTTGCTTCCCCTAAGGCATGATGAACTGCTGCTGCCAAAATATCGTCAAGTCGGTTAAAATCAAACATGATTTCAGAAAGCCTTTGGGCATGACGCGTAGCTTCCTCTAAGTCAATATAGTGCCCAGCCTTGAACATCTCATATACTGCCGGATCTTTTTCTATTCCACTTATCATAAAATATCGATCTAGAATAATATTTATATCTGGTTCTTTCTTATTAAAGGCATCATTGCCATCATGTTTCCAAGGAGCTCCTACTGAAATTGCCTCTGCCCATGAAGCATTTCCTGTCACAAATAATGGAAAATTAACCCAAAATTTATCTTCTTTATCCCTTCTTAAAGTCCCGGTCAGCTCTGATATTAATGTTCCAACAGAATCATTGTCCAAAGGCTTTGGGGAAACAACTACTGTAATTGGGACGCGATCGATATTAGATGGAATGGAAGATACTTTACCATCCCAAATCACCTCGATTCCCATTTTATTGATGAAGGGAATTTCCTCTTCCATTATTGAGCCTGCTGATGTAAAGATTACAATTTGTCGTCCGTTACCTTTCTCATCATAATATCGATTGGACAATTGACTACTTACCAACTCTCTAAGTCTCTCACGCAACCCAAACCCACTTTGGTGCGCAAAGGTCCAAATACTTTGAGAAGTCTGCCAACCTTCTTCCCTGCCGATCTCCCCTAGGCGTCGCACGTAAAATTTGCTTAGATTATCTTTTAACCAACCCTCACGTTTTGTAATGATATCCTCCCTAGACCATGAACTATCTTTGTTTTTTCGTCGTTCATTCAATAGATGATTTAGAATCATCGTTGAATAGGGATTAGCCAAATCATCATCAATAAATGTTGAGTCAGGAAATTGTTTATCAGAAAGGAAAGACTTCCCATGAGCTTCAATATGTGGGACCACGTTAAAGCGTTCAACTCCTTGCTGACTTGAAGCTCCCTGAGCGTATAAATTTACTTCAACATCATTTTTCGAAGCCCCTTTTACTCCTTGACTTACTCGAACATTTGATCTTTTATGAGTATTTTTAAATTCATTCTGTTTGAGAAGAGAATTTCCTTGATCATAAATCGTAAAAGTGATCTTTTTATATAAATCAGAAAGTCCATTTATTATGGCAGCCACCTTTCCATTTTGTCCTCCACCAGTAGCATATTTAAAAAATATCCCAACATTAAGAGCCACATTCAGACCTCTCAACCTTTCTTTAGTATGTTGTTTAACAATCTTACGTTCTTCACGGATCTTAATTAACTCCTCAGGAAGAAACTTGTCCTTATTCCAAGATAGTTTTCTATTCCTATATTCAGCCCACTCTTTGAATTCCTGATTACTTTCATTCTTATATATTTGTATACTATTAGATCGTGTTCCAGATATAAGCACTGAATCAGGATCCGCTCTTAATAAAACCGCTTTAACTTTACGTCCAATAACATCAACAACTTTTACAATAATTTTTATAATCATTGCTCTGTCTTCTCGAATGCTATTATTAAAATTCAACATTGTAGAATCTTTACTAACTTGCAGAGCCTTATTAAGATTCAAAGCAGTCCATCCTCCAGAAAAATACTTCCTTGATATCGACTGATTGGTCATAGGACCC
>JBAXBI010000241.1:0-2819 GCA_037142055.1 Candidatus Omnitrophota bacterium
CAAGCGCCCTTACATGAAAGAAAGGAACAACAAACAATGGAAGTACGCATCAGATTACAAAAAGCAGGAAAAGCAGCAAACAAAGCTTATAATTATCGTATTGTGGCTCTACCACGTGATGGAGGTCGCGATAATAGAGCATTAGAAATTCTAGGTTACTATGATCCGGCAAAGAAGCCAGCTACCTCTTCTTTAAATAAAGAGAAGATTAATGCTTGGGTCGCTAAAGGTGCTCAGTTAAGCGATACCGTTCGTAGCTTATTAAAGAAAGCCAAATAAGTTTTTTGTTCTTAACGGTCGGTGATAAAGAGTTTATTTATTTTGATCACTGTCCATAGGTCTATAGACTATTTTAGAAAGGTTCAAATGCAAGATTCATTTTTAAATCAATTGATATTCTTGGGGTTACCACTTTTGGCGATTTGGTATTTTCTTCTTATTAAACCTCAGCAACAGCAACAAAAGAAGCTTAAGGCAATGTTAGAAGGTTTGAAAAAGAATGATGAAGTTGTAACAGCTTCCGGTATTCACGGTGTTGTTGTGATCGTTAAAGATAAAACGGTGGTTTTACGTGTAGATGATAATTGTCGTATCGAATTTGATAAAGAAGTTGTTACTATTGTTAAATCCAACACAGTTAAACCTGAAGTGGTAAAGTAAAGGACGTATATAAGCGTTCCATACAATTAAGAAAGGTTTTTGCATGAGTGCAAATTTGCGCAAAAGATTTTTTATTATCCTCGCAGTTATTATCGGCTGTATTGTTTCCGTTATCCCTATTAATAAACGCATAAATCTTGGGTTGGACCTTAAAGGTGGTATGCATTTGATTTTAAGGGTTGAAAATGAGAAATTACCCAATGACCAAGCTAAAAACGATGCGGTGCTTCGTTCTATGGAAGTATTACGCAATCGTATTGATGGTTTAGGGGTAGGTGAGACGCTTATTCAACGCCAGGGAGAAAATCAAATCTTAGTGCAGTTGCCTGGAGTTACAGATCGCAACAAAGCTATGGATATGATTGGCCGTGTTGCGCATTTGGAATTTCGTATTGTCGATTCTGACCCGGCTCGGTTTAAAGAAGCCTTAGCTGGCAATATTCCTGAAGGGTATGAACTAAAGAAGGCCAAAAGAGATGGTGGGGAATCTATCTTAATTACCAAGGATTCAGCCTTAGGTGGCGATGCTATTAAAGAAGCTCACGTTGATTTTGACCGTACGGGGATGCAACCGAAAATATCTTTGGCATTTAATGATAAGGGTACTAAAGATTTTGCTGATTTAACGACAGCCCATGTGAATGAGCGTCTAGCTATCGTTCTTGATGGAGAGGTTCTTTCTGCTCCCAATATTCGCGAACCTATTTTAACGGGAAGTGCGGAGATTACCGGGCAATTTAAATTTGAAGAAGCAAGCCTCTTAGCATTGTCCTTACGTACTGGGTCTTTACCTGTACCTATGAAGGTTGAAGAAGAACGCACCATAGGTCCTCTATTAGGGAAGGATTCCATTGATGCTGGTATTAAGGCAACAATCCTAGGTGGTATTTTGATTGTGCTTTTTATGTCCCTTTATTATTTTATCGGTGGGTTGATTGCTTCTATTGCTTTGGTTATTAACCTTTTGATGATCTTAGGAAGTATGGGGCTTATTAATATTCTCATGCCTGATTCCCAGGTGACCTTAACGTTACCAGGTATTGCGGGTATTATTTTAACCCTTGGTATGGCCGTTGATGCCAACGTTTTAATAAATGAACGTATTCGTGAAGAACTTGGTAATGGTCGGCCTTTGACAGCAGCGATTAGTACCGGGTACGGACGTGCTATGGCCGCTATTATTGACTCTCACGTGACATCTTTGATTGCTGGATTTTTATTGTTTCAATTTGGTTCTGGTCCTATCAAAGGATTTGCTGTTACGCTTTCAACAGGTCTTATAGCGAGTTTGTTTACTTCTATTTTTATAACAAGAACATTCTTTAACTTTCTTGTTGAATCTCGTGTGGTGAAAACTTTAAAGATGATGCATATTTTTACACATCCTCAATTTAATTTTCTTAATAAGAAATATATTTGTTTTGCCTTGTCAGGAGTTTTGCTTGTTTTAGGTATTGTAAATTTAACAGTTAAAAAAGATGCAGCTTACGGTATTGATTTTGCCGGTGGACAAATACAGGAATTTCGTTTTAAGAAACCGGTGGATTCGGATAGTTTGCGTACAATTTTTAAAGAAGAAAAATTGGATAATGTTGTTATCCAGAGTTTTTCTAATGCGGTAGGTAACATAGAGTTGCGAACTCCTCAAGATACACATGATCAGGTTGTAGCTATTTTTAAGAAACGTTTAAGCGATAATCCATTTGAGATTTTGCGCATAGAGAAGGTAGGGCCTGTGGTTGGTAAAGCCTTACGTACAAAGGCTATGTGGGCGATCGTATTGGCATTAATTGGTATGCTTATCTATGTAGGAATCCGATTTAAGCATTATGATTTCGCCGCGGCTTCTGTTATTGCTATTTTCCATGACGTTATAATTACCTTAGGGTTGGTAGTTGTTATGGGGCGCCAGGTTGATTTATTGGTAGTTACAGCCTTGATGACTGTGGCAGGGTACTCAATTAATGATAGTATTATCATCTACGACCGTGTACGTGAGAATGTTCCTAAGATGCGTAATAAAACATTAGCAGAGGTGATTAATGAAAGTATTAATCAAACATTAGGCCGGACAATATTGACGACCTTTGTGACCATGTTATCAGTTCTAGCTTTGTATTTTGTTGGTGGTGAAGTTCTTAATACTTTTGCCTTAGTGT
>JBAXBI010000242.1:0-2818 GCA_037142055.1 Candidatus Omnitrophota bacterium
GGGCGCTTGATGCCCTTGTAGATCATTATGGTGAACAGAGTCCTAACAGTAGTCCTTATCATATAAGGTTTCTGAAAGAAGTTTTACAGTTGAATATGACCTTTGTTCCTGTTGATATCAAGAGTCACAAGGGAGATCCTTATTATTCGACGGTGCATGTAGCGGCCCTACTATCACCAGAGGGCGCTGCTCGAGCTCTAGAGGCTATGGAGGAGTTCTTTAGCAAAAAAGCAACTAAGGTCGAAGGTAAGGAAGGGGGGAATAATCAAGCAATGATTGCAGATAAAGGATAATTGTTGTATCCACTTATTAATGGAAATATCATGGCTATGATAAAGAATCTTGAGACAGTAACTAGAAAAGGAGGTATTGATTTAACCCCTGCTAATATGAACGTACAGACACAAAGTAATGGTGGCGACATAAAGCTCCATCTAGACCCTGCCATCTTGGCTCAACTTAAAGATGCTCCTGGCTTTGTGCCAGTTATTATTAATATTTTGCCTATGGTGGATTTAAGATTGTTTTTGGGTATTAAAGAAGGAGACGCTCTTAAACCAGCGACTGTTGCATCAGGTTAAATTCTCTTCCCTTTTCTTGCATTGACACTCCGTCGGTAATTTTATATAATATCCAGCTTTAGTTTTTTCAATTGTTATAGGTTAATGGTAGCTGTGTTTTAATGTCTTCCGCCCATTGTGGAAGGAATATATCGAACAAAGAAAGATAGGAATTTTATGGAAACTGATGAATTTAGGAATGTGAAGTTGCACAAATTAGAAGCCTTACGTCAAAAGGGTATTAATTCGTATGGGCAAAGGTATATCCGTTCTCATGCTATCGCTGATGTCCTTAAAGATTTTCAGGATGGTATAAAGGTGATTGTAGCCGGGCGTATTATGGCTAGACGTTCTCAAGGCAAGGTGACCTTTATGGATTTGATGGACCAGACTGGCCGCATGCAGCTTTTTGTGAAATTAGATCTCTTGGGAGAAGAAGCCTATCAGATGTTGGATTGTTTAGATATTGGTGACATTATTGGCGTCGAAGGAGAAACCTTTAAGACTAGGACAGGTCAGGATAGTATCCGGGTTTTAAAATATGAAGTACTCGCTAAGTCTTTGCAGACTCTGCCGGAGAAGTGGCATGGGCTTAAGGATGTGGATATTCGTTATCGTCAACGTTATGTGGATTTGATTGCTAATCCTCCAGTACGTCAGGTTTTTATTCAACGAAGTCGTATTGTTTCCTTCATGAGGAATTTTCTAGATAAGCAAGGGTTCCTTGAGGTTGAGACTCCTATGCTGCAGCCTATGGCAGGTGGAGCTCGAGGGAAACCATTTAAATCAAAGCACAATGCTTTGGATATGGATGTATTTCTCCGAATAGCTCCTGAGTTATATTTAAAGCGTTTGCTCGTTGGTGGTTTAGAGAGAGTTTATGAGATTAACCGTAATTTTCGTAATGAAGGCATCTCAACCCGTCATAATCCAGAATTTACCATGCTTGAGGTCTATCAGTCCTATGGTAATTTCGAAGATATGATGAAGCTTACCGAGGATATGGTGGCGGCCGTCGTTAAAGAAATACATGGTTCATATAAGGTTACTTATCAAGGCCAGGAGATTGATTTTACACCTCCTTGGACCCGTCGCTCGTTTGCTCAGGTGGTCAAAGAACATTTTGATATTAATGCCGAGGATACGGCAGAAGTTATGTTGGAAAAGGTTAAGGCTAAGAAGTCAGGGGCCGTTAAGATTGAAAAGCTGACCCGTTCAGCAATTATGAAAATTGTTGAGGAAGTGTTGGATCAGCAGCAGAGTGCGAATCCTGTTTTCATGGTGGATTATTTCACCTTCCTTTCACCCTTGGCTAAGGCTAATCCGGATAATCCAGCCATTGCTCAGCGTTTCGAGTTTTTTATAGCGGGTATGGAAGTCGGTAATGCCTATTCAGAGCTTAATGATCCTCTTGAACAGCGTCAGCGTTTGGTGGCGGATTTAGAGGATGATGTTGAAACAGGAAACCGTACGATCGATGAAGATTTTATTTTGGCTTTAGAATATGGGATGCCGCCAGCAGGGGGGTTAGGAATTGGGATTGACCGTTTGGTAATGCTTTTAACGGATTCGCCATCCATTCGGGATGTTATTTTATTTCCGTTGTTGAAACCTATGGAGTAAGTGTCATTGCGAGCGAGTGTTACGAGCGAAGCAATCCTTTTAAAGAGATTGCTTCGTCAGTCGCTATGCTCCTTTCTCGTAAAGACACCAAAGTGTATATGAACTTCGAATTCTGGATAGCTTTTAGATATTTGCGTACCAAGAAGGATAAATTCCTTTCCATCATTAACATGGTAGCGGTTGGAGGTATTGCAATTGGAGTCATGGCGCTAATTATTGTTATTGGCGTTATGACGGGCTTTGACCATGATATTCATGAAAGATCAGTTGGAGCTAATGCTCATATAAAGGTTGAGAAGGAAACAGGAGTTAAAGATTACCTTCAGCTGCAGGCTCAATTACAGAAAACACCAGGAGTACAGGCTGCGACCGCATATATCCATGGCAATGTCTTTTTAGAATCTAATCAAAGGGCAGTGAGTCTAATTCTGCGAGGGGTTGAGCCAGCGACCGAAGGCTCAGTCACTAAGATTGATCATTATTTATCTCAAGGAAAGATTGCTGATTTAAAACCCAATGAAGTTGTCATCGGAAACCTTTTAGCTACTTATTATGACTTTCATGTGGGGGATACCTTAACGATTATTGCTCCAGCCTCAGGAATGGCTGGATCAGGCTGGCGGTATCAGTTTAAG
>JBAXBI010000243.1:0-2805 GCA_037142055.1 Candidatus Omnitrophota bacterium
CCTTCGCGGTTTCCAGCAGGGTTGACCAACCTTTCACGCTACGCCACGCCCGCGCCAGCGAATCCACGTACAGACAGCGCACATCGGGATCAGCGATCCGGCGCATCACCATGCGCCAGGCCGGGCGATACTTATCGCTGCGCCCGCTGCGATTCCCTTCCGCGTCACTGTGCATCTCAGGTTTCAATCCGTCAGCCTCGATGGCGCGGAGAACGTTTGATCCCTGTCTTTCGACGCTTGTCTCATCGCTGCGTCTGAAAACAAGACTCTTGCGCGTGTACCCGATTCCTGTAGTTCCTGTCCGAGCCATATTTCACCCACTAACTTAACCCACCGCTTCGCCAGTGGATCAGTAGCCCAATGATACCCGTCTTTAGCCATGCTGAATCCTTGTATAATCACTGTGTTGGCATCCTCTGCCAACTCCTGTCCAGCATCCACATACTTCGCAATGTGTGGATGCGCGTCTCATACTTCTCCGTTTATAATCAGAGAGGCGCACCCAAACGCCGAAAGCCGACGCATCAGTGCTTGGCAGCCTCTCGCGTCGGCTTTACATTGCGTACTCAGGCGCATGTTCGCGCACATAATCGACCAATGCGCGAATAACCTGGGATCGGTTGGATCCATTGCGCTTCGAGCATCCTTCCACCCACTCCCAGTAACTCCCTGGCAGCGAGATAGTCTCGGTGCGCGTCAAGTCTTTAGGCTTCACGTATGCGTCAAAACCAGTTGTTATATTTCCCATTACTTACCTCTAGTAATATTCTAGTTGCAATCGGACAATTGTCAAGTAATTATGTCCTTTTTGAGATGCAATCTCATCAATTCCAATCTTTTTTGGATTGACTTTTTCAAGACCTTTTACAGATGATTTAAGATTTTCTTTATCAATTAACAAATCAAAAGTATACGCTTGGGCTTTTAATGCTTGCCCTTCACTGGCATTGGCTTTGCCATGCTGCTTTTCATGAAGAATAATGGAATTGCGGGTGACACTTGAGAGAGTCTCAGGTTTTATCGCCTCAGACCATACGATTTGCCCCTTTGCAAAATCCCAGCTTGCTATCGGATAGAATAAGGCCTTCACATAAGCTACGCCCGGTGGTCCTCGAGTTTTATCTTTTAGATAGGCAACTTGCTTGCTGTAACATTCGTTAATAATCTTCGCAAAGCCTTCAACTGCTGAAGCATTGAAACACAACACTCCTAAGAATAGAAGACCAATGATTTGTCTTAGAACAGTTGTATGGGCGACAGGAGTTACTGCTAATGGTTTTGTTGCTTTTTGCATCTTGATATTCTCTTTTGCTATCTCAGCAAATTCAGCGTGGGATGCATAGAAGCCTTGACGCAGGGTCTTTTGATTTAACGGAGCCCACTTCACATCTTTAACAAAGGTTTGGCTTGCTTCTGGAACTTCTAGTTTCTGCAACATCAAGTTATGCATAAGGTCAGAATCAAGATGAATATGTAAGACTGTTGTCTCAACCCAAGCATTATCTGTATTTCTAAAATCACCTGAATAACCTTCATAAATGACCTTCGCATGTGTTCGTATAATATCTGTGGATAAATGAATGCCTGTTTTGATAAGTAATTGTTCACTGATCACTTCAAATATATCTTGATGAGGAAGTAGTCTTTTCCCTGGCAACCCTACATGAGGTGTCTCTTTGCGTTCCACAACCAAGATAATAGGCTTTCCTGTTATAGGATCATCCCCCGTTACCGCGATATCGACAGACGGATTCGGCCCCCAGAATGGCAAAAGTCCTCTTCCCCAAATCCCAGTCCGCCCACCTTTGGTTGGATGAACAAAGATTGGATACTTCTTACCGTAAAGTTCTCTAAATTTAATCGTCCCACCTAAGGTGCGCGTTTTAAGAGTGTGCTTGAAATCTAATTTATCATCTGGAGTTGCATGAGGATCTTTTCTGACAATCTCTGCTGTAAATTCTCTTGGCTTATAGTTACTCCAGCTAATCTTCCAACTACGCTTACTCTCCGGCACTGGGACAGCTTCATAAATACTCGGCCGCAAATATAAACTATGAATGACGGCGGTTACTTCTTTTAGCTTTTTATTAATGACCCTATCTTTGCCCTTTGGATTAATCTTCTTAAAGACTTCCTTGAGTTTCCCTTCAAAAATCGTCAACGACCCTGCTGCGTACATTAAATGCAATTCAACCTGCACATCTAAAGGATATTCAGCGCCCTTTAGATACATATCAAAATTAAAATCAAAGGCATCAAATAGTTTCAACTCTAAACTTGTTAAAACAAGCTCCTGCTGCAGGGTATAGGGTAGAGCGCCGGTTTCAACTCTTTGAATAGAACGAATTAACTCTTCATACGACTTAAAACAATTTACGGCCTCTTGTCGATATTCTAGGACGTTAAAATCTAAAGCCAATTTCCGCAAAGATTCCATCGCTGATCTAATAATATTTTGTTTATCATATTTGCCCTTTTTACGTCTATCCTTTGTCGTCACTTCTCCATGCTGATAGTTAAGAGCGAGAAGGTCTTTAACATTTATGTTCTCACGAACACTTAGCATCAAACCGGTCTTTTCATCCTTTGTCATTGGTTCAACAACGATCATATTCTTTCGTCTTTGAACCTTTATTCCATCGAGTCCAACTAAAACAATCAAGCCCTTGTCACTTTTGACGATACAGTTTCTTGAATCAAACGTTCTGGCTAATCCTTGGATACGATTATTGCTTACAATATTGGGGGTATTCTTAACATTTTCGCTTAAAGCAACTCCGGCACCGCTGATATAGGAACGAGTTG
>JBAXBI010000244.1:0-2787 GCA_037142055.1 Candidatus Omnitrophota bacterium
TGCCTTCCTTGGCCAGACATATCTTCAGGACCTTCCAGTAATTCCGAGTGCTTTTGTAATCCAGTTGCTGAATCAACGCCTGAATAATGTCCACCACAGAAAAATACCAAGTATTGTTATTCTAATCGTAAAGTCGACGAATCTTGTAATCTTCAACAACCGTTAAATTTTGATCCATAACAACCTCATTTTGACAACATCCGTTGAAATCGCTCTAGAGAATCTTTCGGAACTGCATCTCTTTTATCAAACTTATGGCGTTCTTAATCTCACTGCCTGTTGTCTCTGTGCCGCTGTAAGAGCTGGCCAGATCATCTTCAAATGACTTGACTCCATAGACTGCAAGTCATCTTTATACTTTGCTTTCTTTAAATTTATCTTAAAAAAAGAAACGCTGTGGTCAATCTTGTGGTGATTCAATCGCCAAAGAACTACAAACGCAAATTTTGGAGTCAAATATTTATTCATTTCATAAAATTTGAGCGCATTGGTCAAAATATCATTGTTCTCTTTTGCAGCTAATTTCGTTAACGCGTTTAAACAAGATTCGAGGCGCATCTGTTGAGTTAGTCGTTCGAGCTTCTTCTTGGCTTCTTGAGGCGTCAAACGTGCACTATTCTCGAAAACGGACAAATTAAATTTAAGAATGCATTGCGAACCTACCCAAAGCGTTTTCCGAGTCAATGTATTTATAATCTCAAAATGATAACGAAGCTCTTCATGTTCACATAGATGGCAAGTTTCTACAGCATTCTCGTGATCAACTGTGTTTTCTGTAAATGACCATTCCTCAAAGGCCTCAGGCAAAGTTCCTGCTACTGAAAGCGGCAATATATTGTCTCTGACTCTTTGAGGATAACTACGCATCAACTATTACTCCCGCTGTAAACAAGGCTGTTCTAATAATATTTTACGAAAATGAGACACTTTTATTGTTTGTAAAAATTATTAATTTTTTACAAGCCCTCGTGATGGCGACATAGAAGTTCTTACGACATTTAAATTTATGCGCATCAAGAATGGCTACGGCATCGAATTCTAATCCTTTTGTTAACAAAGTTGTGCCGATACAACGCCCCTCGATTCTTCTACCGCCCCTTCTTTTAATATTTCGTATTTCTTTCATCGCATCATATACAAAAATTCCCTTATATTCAGCATGTTCCAAGGCCTTACACAAATCATAGAAAAGCTCAGTTCTTCGACAATGAATACCAGACAAACTTTTTATCATTTTTAAAATAGTGGCAATCGATAAGAATGAAATTTTATGGTTTAGTTTGATTATGCAATCTTGGATCGACTGAGCTGCCGTCCTATCATCTTTATCGGTTTTATTTTTAACCCCATTCTTATTAAACCATTTGTCTCGACTTGTTGTACCGTTATAAAGGTCGGGGATCAAATCATAGATAACGCTAAAAGCATTATTCACATTTATTGAATCCAGCCTATGAGAAAATTCGTAAAAATCTTTACTATCAATAGCCTCAATTAAACGAAATGTATTTTTAAAGCGACTTACAAAATCTTCCCTTGCCGCAAGATTGCTGCTGTCTGGATGTATAATTAAAATGTTGTTTTCATGGGTTAAATTCCAAATTCTTTTATTGTAATTCGTTCCATATGTAAACTTATCGTTCTCGACACATTGCAGGACTTCAATATAAGTTTTGTGCAAACTCAAATCTATGCACTTTCCGCTTTCTAACCCCTCTCTTATTATTTTCAACCCTTCCCCCAACTCAGGATTAACATTCTTCCAGCGCCAAGGTTCAGATAAATCTGGGAATCGCTCGAAGTCTTTTAAATCATTGTTAAAATCGACCAATTCCTGTCCTTTAAATCCAAATATTCCCTGAAGATAATCTCCTAAAATCCGAGTAGGCAATATACCTGCCAAAGAATTAATTAAATTATGCTGCTCTTTGGTACAGTCTTGATATTCGTCAACAAATAGCCCTGAATACGTTGTTTTGACTACATCCTGAACGGGAGATATATTAAAAATAGTTCGAGCCTTATCTATAAGAAACGGATAATACACCTCCGAATCATCCTGTTCGGGCATGTCCTTTCCACAGTAAAAAGCTTTAACATACTTTTGAGCAAAACCCGTAATAGTTTCAACACGATACCTATCGCAATCAATTTGATGTTCTTGAATCTTGTCTTTCAAGGAAGCAACACCTGCATGAGTGTGTGTTAAAATTAATTGTCTGCCTTTGGTGTGCTGTAGGCATTCCGCTATGCTATAGGTCTTTCCATAACCAGCAGGGGCAATGATCATGCTTTTGGGTTTAGAAACGAAACTTTGGTAGTCCACTATGCGTCTACCCAATCTATAAGAGCGTTTAACTGTTCCTTAGTTTTCTTATTCATGATTTTCTGAAAATATTTGAAAATAACGAACCCTAAGAATTCGCCACGGTAAGTTCGTTTAAACCATTCACCTGATCTTGCCGCTTCTCCAACGGCCAAACGCGTCTGCGCAGCATCCACATCTCTCCAATTATCGGGCAGATGGTTCCCGTGCTTACTCTTGACACTATTTTCAATATTAGTTTCTGGAAATTCTTTTTCTATATATTGAAGAAGTTCAATTACGGCTTCCCATGGCAAATCATTAAATACCTGCTGTTCGATAGAATTGTTACTCTCCCAATCAAAGACTTTAATCTGTTTATCCCGTAAATCTTGCTTAGAAGGGACGAGCTTGTCATCCTTATCCGAATCACAAAGCACAACAACATCTTTCCCAAGGGCCTTTAGTTTCATGGCTCTTGT
>JBAXBI010000245.1:0-2785 GCA_037142055.1 Candidatus Omnitrophota bacterium
ACAGCTTGAGGGGCGGGTGGAGCAACTGTTACTTGCTCTGGCGGCGTAACCATTCTGGTTGAGTCTTGTGTTTGGGGAGCTATTTCTACAGTTTTGCTTGGACAGATATAAAACACATCTTTAGGTGGAACTCCAACCCTCACTAATTGTCCCGAATCCGCAAGCTTGGTAATTTCTCTTAATACCGAGCTTCTTGGCAAACCAACATGTTCTACGATTTCTTTTGATGTGGCCTTGCCCTTTTCATTTACATATCGAATAACTACTTCTGAAGTCTCTAACATCTTAACCTTCCTTTCCGGGCTACTGCCCTCTATACCCATTACAGTCGGCCAAGGATGATCTCAGATGATCTCAATATAAAATGAGATCATTGAGATCATTGGTCTCAGCTGCCGTAAGGCATCGAAACGCCTGTTTGCACCATATCCTCTAAGATTGCAATAAGTTACATATCCCATAGCGGTCTTATTAATTTTATGCACTCAAAATGAATGATCTCTGTGTAAAATGAGATCATTACCTATTGAAAACCTATGATCTCAGAATGATCTCAATATGAAATGAGATCATTGAGATCATTGAGACCGTTGGTCTCAACTGCTGAGACCATTGATAAAACCTATGTATGATGAATCTTGCCAAGCTCTACGCGGCAGGCCTGCCTTAGGGCAGGTAGATAAACTACGGTAGATATGCGTATGCTTGTTTCCTACTACAAACTACAGGAAGATTTTAACTAATCTTGATGAAAAATCAAATTGTTTTTATCAGCGGCTGGATCCGCCGAAACTCTAATCTGTAAATTCTGGTGAGACACCCAAATACTTACATTATCTTAATATTTTATTAAAGATAAAGTCTTGCTAGCGGATTAATGCTTGACAAGAATATTGAGGCCAACACGTTCCCTCATTAGGATTCTTGGGATTTGATGCAGAAACAAAATACCAACTAACAGGTACTGTCGTACCATCGGGACATGCACACTTACCGCCACTAGAAGGACATGAAGATGCACCTCCAACGAAAACGCCAATTCCATGAAGTGCAGAGCATTTTTCAAAATTTACAACGCGAACAGCATAAGCTTGACTTGATCCAAAAACAATTAGACCAAAGAAAATTGTTAATATTATAAATGTCTTCATACCACCTCCAAATTTAGAAGATTAATAAAAGCTAACAGCTTTATTTAAACTATTTAAAGAATAGCATATATGTAATTCCTTTTCAAATTACTGGAATACGCCGTATTGTATTATGAGTACGTTACAGTGCGCTTGAAAATAATTCTGGTAACATCGCAACTTTATCATTCTTTTAAATTCTCTTCTTATCTTGTTCATCCTTAGATGAACGTCGAAGCTCTAAAACATTTTCAATAAAGATTTCATGCTGACAGCAGCCCATGTGGCCATAATCACCTGGCGGACTAAGCCATCCTTCAACTTTTCCATAAACTGCTTTATAATTTTTTCTACCCGCTTGAGTCTCATCTAAAAGTTTAAATGTGCTGGAATTTAATTTAGTTTCAATCCACCAAAGCTCTTGATTCCTAAGAGGATAAAAATGAGTTTGCTCAAATCCCATATAAATAAAGCCTTCAATAGGCTCTAATTTCTCAAACCCAAAATCTTTCAATATCAGTTTTTTAAGCGAATCAGGACGCTTATCGCTCAAACCTATAGTTCGACCTAGTTTGAAACCTACTTCCCATATTTTGTGACCATTAGATACCATAAGATATGGAGAATTATTAACAAGTGCAGAACGAAATCCTTTAATAAATCCTTCTTGATATTGAACTCTATCCTCATTATAAACTGATTGACCGACTGCTTGCTTTGCAGCTAAATCCGCAAGTTTTCTTGGAATCTCTTCGTCCCCAGAGATTAATGTTGAAAAAAATAACACGCTTGCAAATGTTAAAAGTCGAACACCAATAATTTTACTATTTATAATTACTTTCATAAATTTGAATTCTCTCTTCGATCTTTTTAATAAAAATATGGCGTGCGTCACCGCCCCCCCTATCTAGACTTCCAAAGCTTGGCACCATCTCAATTAAGGTATGTTCCAATTGGTGTTGTTAAAAATTCTTCCAGACTGATACCGGATTCCCCAACCAATAATGTACGAGCTTTCGGGTATTCTTTCTGAAAGACTTCAAAAGCTTTCAAGTTATTTTCAAAACCTGTCTTAACTTCTATTGCTGTAATCTTGTTCCCTTTTCGCAAAATAAAATCGATTTCATTATTACCTTCTCGCCAATAATAAACCTCAAAGCCATAAACAATCGATTGATTAAATAAATAAGCGCCAACTCCAGCTTCAACAAGTCGCCCCCAAGAAGATTTCTCTTTCTTAAACTCATCTTTACTAATATTTTGTATGACCGTTATAAGCCCCGTATTTAAAGGAATCCATTTCGGACTAGAACTCCTGCGATGTACTGCCCCTCCCGTCCATTTCTGTAAACCTACAATTAAAAACGCTTGTTCAAGTAATTTCTGATAGTAAGCAATCGTAACCGTATTACTTACATCATTAAATTGCCCGATGATCTTTGTATATGAAAGGATCTGGCCTGCATATTCACAAGACAAATAAAGAAGTTTTCTTAATAAAGCTGGTTTGGGCACATTAGCAAGCAGCATAATGTCTTTTGATAACACAGGTTCAATAAGAGAATTAAGAATATAATTTCTCCATCTGGTTTCATCTTTCACCAAAGGAACCCCACCTGGATATCCACCGTAATAAAAATATTCTTCTAATCCCC
>JBAXBI010000246.1:0-2770 GCA_037142055.1 Candidatus Omnitrophota bacterium
TCGATTTCCGGGAAAGAAAATTATTGATGCATTGGTCGACTTTCCTTTTGCGTTACCAACGGCGGTCGCTGGTATTTCTTTAACAGCCTTGTATTCTTCCAACGGCTGGTTAGGGCAGTATTTTTATAAATTAGGAATTAAGACCGCGTATAATCCGCTTGGGATTACCTTGGCGTTAATCTTTATCGGTTTGCCCTTTATCGTGAGGACTATTGAGCCTATTTTGCAGGACTTAGACCCAGAGATAGAAGAAGCGGCTGCTAGTTTGGGGGCAGGACGTTGGCAAACCTTTTGGAAAGTTATTTTTCCTGTTCTATTACCACCACTAGTTACTGGTTTTAGTTTAGCTTTTGCCCGATGTATTGGTGAATATGGATCTGTTATTTTTATTGCTGGCAATATGCCAGGGAAAACAGAAATTGCACCGTTGTTGATTATCACAAAGCTAGAGCAATATGATTATGCCGGAGCCACAGCTATTGCCGTAGTAATGCTGCTTGTTTCATTTTTGATACTGGCTATTACAAATTTTTTACAATGGTATACGTCTAAACGAATTGGAATGAGTTAAAATTAATAGTGTCATTGCGAGCCAAAGGCGAAGCAATCTTTTAATTTAAAGAGATTGCTTCAGTCGCCTCGCTCCTTCGCAATGACACAAAGGTTAATACTATGTCACAAGCTCGCGGGGAATCTCCTTTAGTTAAAGGCATCTTAATTACCATAGCCTTAGGTTATATGGGATTATTTCTAGTTATGCCGTTAATCGTTGTTTTAGCAACGGGATTAAATAAAGGGTTGGTATTCTATTTCCATTCACTCTGTGACAGCAATACCTTAGCGGCTATTCGTTTGACTGTGTTAACCGCTTTGATTGCTGTGCCATTAAATGTGATCTTTGGTATTGCGGCATCCTGGGCTATTACTAAATTTGATTTCTATGGAAAAAATGTCCTATTGACCCTGATTGATCTTCCATTATCAGTATCACCTGTTATTTCAGGACTTATTTTTGTTTTGATGTTTGGAGCCCAGGGAGCTATCGGGCCGTGGCTTATGGAACACAACATTAAGGTTATCTTTGCACCTGGGGCCATTATCGTAGCGACCATATTTGTAACCTTTCCGATGGTGGCGCGTGAGCTTATTCCTTTAATGAAGACTCAAGGCAATGAAGAAGAGGAAGCGGCGATCACCTTAGGCGCTAGTGGTTTTAAAACATTTTGGCTTATAACTCTACCCAATATTAAGTGGGGATTGCTTTATGGGGTCATTTTATGTAATGCCCGAGCAATGGGGGAGTTTGGGGCAGTGTCCGTTGTCTCAGGCCATATTCGAGGGTTAACGAACACCTTACCGTTACATATCGAGATTCTTTATAATGAATATCAATTTACCGCAGCCTTTGCTGCCGCGAGTTTGCTGGCTTTTTTGGCTTTAGGGACCTTGGTTGTTAAATCACTCGTTGAGTTAAGGTATAAACATGAACTTAAATTTGCCCGTCGAGGGGGACATTAAATCATATGAGTATCGAAGTTAAGAATGTAACTAAGGTTTTTAATACGTTTAAAGCGCTAGATAATATTAATTTAAAAGTCAATCAAGGTGAGTTGGTTGCTCTATTAGGTCCTTCTGGTTCAGGGAAGACGACATTATTAAGGATTATTGCCGGTCTTGAGACGGCTGATTCAGGGGAAGTTTATTTTTATGGTCAAGATATTAAGCAAAGAAAGATTAAAGATCGAGGCGTTGGTTTTGTTTTTCAACATTATGCCTTATTTAGACATATGACCGTGTTTGATAATATTGCTTTTGGACTTAGAGTTAAACCGAAGAATTTGCGTCCGAGGGAAGAACAAATCAAATCTAAGGTAAAAGAGCTCTTAAGTTTAGTCCAATTAGATTGGGTATCCGACCGTTATCCTTGGCAGCTTTCTGGTGGTCAGCGACAACGAATTGCTTTGGCCCGTGCGCTAGCGGTTGAACCAAAGGTGCTTTTATTAGATGAACCTTTTGGATCTCTGGATGCTCAAGTACGCAAAGAACTTCGTCAGTGGCTTAGGCGTTTTCATGATAAATTACATATCACATCATTATTTGTAACCCATGATCAGGAAGAGGCTCTTGAGGTTGCAGATAAAATTGTAGTTATGAGTCAAGGCCACATAGAGCAGCAGGGAACTCCAGAGGAGGTATATCATAAACCGGTTAATAAATTTGTTTTAAATTTTTTAGGTAATGTGAATTTGTTTCATTGTCGTGTTGAAGATGGGAAAGCGTATGTCGGGAATACGGCGATTGATGTTCCTAATTTAGACAAGAATTCTAAGTCGGCAAATTTATTTGTCCGGCCGCACCAGTTTGAAATCACTAAAACTCCTAAGGACGGGAGTTCTTTAAAAGCTAAGGTTGATTATGTTAATCCTGCTGGGTCAGTAGTTAAGGTGGATTTAATTTCTGATGATGGAAGTCCCATTCAAGCAGAAATTACTCAAGAAGAGTTTAATAGTTTAAAATTAAAGAAAAATGATTTAGCCTATGTTTCTTTAAGGCAGTTAACATATTATGAGTTTGATATTTAGAAGGAGAGTCGATGAAAGTTTCCGCTAAAATGGATTATGCAGTCAGGGCCTTGATGGAGTTAGGTTCCCATTGGCCATACGCGCATCCTCGTCAAATTAGTGACATCAGTATAAAAGCAGGCGTTCCTCAGAAATTTTTGATTCATATTTTAATTTCTTTAAAAGGTTTAGGGTACGTGCATAGTATT
>JBAXBI010000247.1:0-2768 GCA_037142055.1 Candidatus Omnitrophota bacterium
ACCGCATGAGAAATTTAGTGAGCTGTTGCGTTAGAAACTTGAATCTACCTAAAAATTTGACATTTGGTGTATTAGTGTATTATACTACTAATATGGTCAGGTAGTAAAAAGGATAATATGGATAAAAACATCAAATTATATTTTCAGATCAACCCTTCTTCAGGGGTTCCTATTTATAGGCAGATTATTGATCAGGTTAAGCTGGGGATTGCAACAGGTAAGTTTAAGCCTGGTGAATACCTTCCATCAGTGCGGGAAGTATCAACGTCTCTTGAGATTAACCCCATGACTGTTTCTAAAGCTTATTCATTATTAGAGAAGAGTGGGGTAATTGAGCTTGTCCGAGGCCAAGGGATGCGTATACCAGAGGCTAGCAAAGATGATTCGATCAATCATGAACAGCAATTAGTTCCTATATTAAGAGAAACTGTTAATGCCGCTAAGCAGTTATCTTTAGATATGGACACTGTCATTAAGAAATTAAAAGATATTTGGGAGGGGAATAGTCATGAATAATGTCATTGTGCTTGATGAAGTTTCTAAGATTTATGGAAGTAAGAAGATCCTTAATGGCCTTTCATTGGAAATTCCTAAAGGGTCAGTAGTCGGGTTGCTGGGAAGAAACGGTGCCGGCAAAACAACGTTGCTTAAATGCGTATTAGGTCTTTTACGTGTAAACAGCGGCTCGATTACGACCCTAGGTGAAAATCCTTGGGATCTAAGCGATGCCTCCAAGTCTAGAATTGGATATGTAGGGCAATCTGTCCGGCCGTATCCATGGTTACAGGTAGGCAAAATTATTGATTACATGGCTTCTTTCTATCCGCAGTGGAACAGTGCATTAGTCAATCAACTAACCCAGCAGTGGGACTTGGATTTAAACGAAAGGGTAAGTTTATTATCGGAAGGGCAAATGCAGAAGCTAGCCATTATTTTATCTCTAGGGCATGAGCCAGAGCTTATGATTTTTGATGAGCCGGTTGCAAGTTTAGACCCAGCCTCCCGCAGGGAATTCTTGAAGACGATTTTAGGGATTATAACCCAGCGTCCATGTACGGTGTTTTTCTCAACGCATATTACTTCAGATTTAGAAAGAGTGGCGGATAAGGTTGCTTTACTTAAAGCTGGCAAGATAGATTTTTGTGGGGGATTAGATGACCTTAAAGACATCGTCAAACGGGTGCGTTTGCGCAGTGTTAAAGATATTCCACAGGATTTAGGGATTAGTGGCGTGGTTTCAAGTCATATTAGCGCTCGGGAAGCAGTTATAACAGTACGGGATTTTAATGAATCAAAACATAAGGCTTTATCTAAGATTGTAGGCAATGACATTGAAATAGAACATCTTAATTTGGAAGAGATCTTTTTGGAGATGACCAAATGAAAAGAGTTGTATCTGCTATAAGTCTCTATCAATATCACCCGGTAGTTTTCATGCTGGCAATAAGTTTAATAACGCTTATGGTTGCCGTTAAGATCTTTATGTCGTTCGGGAATTATTTTATGGTAGAGGAACTAATGACTTTGTGGCTTATCGTGTGGATGAGCCTTGCGTTTCAAATAGGAATTATCGTTAAGCGTCAAGTAACGACACCCTGGGCTCATTTATTACCAGGCTACAGATGGTCGCATGCATCCGTCGTATGTTGTATTTTTGTTGTAATAACGGCTTTAACGTTACCCTGGCTTACGAGCTTATTTGGTTTTATCAGTCCATTGGTGGCTAAAATAGCGCTCACCAAACTCTGTATAGGAACATTTCTTGTAACCATGGTGGTCGCCTATATTTCAATTAGGATCATGGTCTTAGTTTCGTATGCTTTACTGCTAATGGCAGCTTCCCATGTTATGGATATTCTTGATATATTTCTTAGAGTTCCTTTCTTATCGACAGTTGTGACGATAGGAATAGGAGTATTAATGATCATATTCTTATGGAGAATTTTGAACCTAAAGGAAGAGGACTTCGAATATTCGTTCTTGCTTTCTTGGCCAGTTTATAAGTCGAGCGAAGGAGTAGCGGCTAGCCACAAAAGCGTTCCATATCAGAAAAGCAAGATCTCTGCTTTTTATAAAATGGGAAATTCTTTTCAGAAAGCCATGCATTGGGTTCGTTTAGAAAGCGAAGATATTGGCAATCTTGGAGCAGTGCTTTTGGTTGCTGTAGCTATATTTGAATTTTATATTGTTAAATTTGCTCCAGTGGGGGGCTTTTATACTCGGCCTTATGCTAATTTTTTTTTGTTTGTAATGCTTCCTGTCTTTATCAGCCTTTGTTTTAATTATCGGATGTTTTCATTTAAGGATTGGGCTGTCATGTTACCCATTGTTCGATTGCAACTGGCTAAACAATGGGGAATTTTAATGGCTGTATCATTTTTGTCTTCATGGATTTTAGTTTGTGTGCTATTTGCGATTGCTCCCGATTTGATTTTAAACTTAGGGATTCTTAAGTCCTTTAAGATTTGGGAATATCTTGTATTTACGGGTGTCTTTGGACTCATGACTTTAGGGGTATTAGCCTACGTTGCTCAGTTAGAGAACTCAAGAAAGGTGATTGTCTATATCTTTTTGTATGGCGTTTATGTATCGGCGGAGTATATGTTGGTCGCTTGGTATGATGAAAGGACAATATTAGCGCATATGTTATTAGCTAGTGCCATTGGGGTATGGTTTTGTAAGAAAGCCTATGATCAATGGCGGTAGGAAGGAGGGATTCTGTCAAAAGTAATATGAAGAATATATATAAGTAGGGATTGGGAGTATGA
>JBAXBI010000248.1:0-2764 GCA_037142055.1 Candidatus Omnitrophota bacterium
CTTCTAAATCTTTATTTCTTTTAAGACTTCTGGTTAAGTAATTGATACCCCACAACCTTTTAAAGGATAAGATAAATTTCTCTATACTAAACTCAGACCATACTCGATATTTTGCTAATTCTCTTAACTCAACCTCAAGCCCAACATAATTAGGAGGTTCCACTTTTAAATAACACATCTCTTTAATGAAACATTCACTAGCTTGTGCCAATTGAACTGGTGTAATCGGTCTATCTACCTTATATTTAGGACCATACCAAACTCTCACTTGTCTTTGACGAATTTCTCTGCTTTGCCTTATTGTTTCACAGCGACATTCTTCGAATTTTCTCCAAGCGCAACTACCGACTGGCTCTAAGGCCATGGCCATCTCCATCGCTCGTTGAACCATTATTTGATATACCAACGCACTACTGCTTTTAAATTCAAACAATCGCAGCAGCCCCTCTTCTCTTCCTTCCCTAGTAATATCATAAATAAGACCTTTAGCTAAACTAAAGGTCGCATTGCTGTAATCCTGCGCGACAACTGAAATCCAAAGCAAGCAAGTCAAAATTTGTTTTCTATTTCCGTTTATATTGATTAGTGCTGAACTTTTGGGATCCTTCACAAGAGCCACGATACTTTCTAACATCAGGCATAGAGATAGCCGTAATTGACGCTCCATATTCAATGTCCTATCCCCATGGGATACATCCTCATATCTTTTCTGAAGGAATTGAGCATGTTCTTGATAACAGGCAGTAAACTTCTCCCATGCTGGGGTTGTTGGATCATTTTCAACTGGTGCTGCCCCAATCCAAGCATTCTTCCGACGAGCTTTATCCTGATATACCGCAAGAAGCGTTTCAACGCCTGAGCCTGGGTCATTAACTACGTGATAAACCACTCCACCGTTCTCGGCTGCTTTATCCTGACGTCTGACGAGAAATGTTTGAAGTCTTGCCTGTCCTAAAACTCTCTCAACCCCAAGCAAATTTAATAAATATCTCTTATAGATATTCTTTGAGAAGGAAACCTCGTTATCGCTTAAATTCTCTCGCAATCTCTGTTGTTCAAGAAGTTCTAGTCTCTTCCAAAGACAGTTGGCATTAAGGCCATCTTCTTTAAGCTTTCTAAGAGGCGTCCATCCTTGGGGGACAGGTGCGGCTGCAGTGGGACGATTAGCTTGAACTTTATTATGACCTAAAGCACCCAACGCTTCGGCTACGAGAACTGCTCCTTCTGCCTTTTGAGTCTTTTCTATTAGCGAAGGCTTATGTGCACCTATGACCCATGCCAAGGGTTGTTTGATATCCGTCTTAGCCAAATCTGTTAGATCGACCACCAATCCATTTCTTTCAATAAGCTCCTTTAATTCTCCAATATTCCCATCATGATAAATGGCCGCTGTAGCTATAAGCTTCTGGGATAAAATGCAATCCTCTTTTAACTTCTCAAGAGCTTCATCGAATACTCTTTGGTAATGGGATAAATCTTTCTGTCCCCGTGAGGCAACCCATTCCGAAACAACCTCTGCTGAAACTCCTAAAACTGCAAATTGCATAGGATAAAGTTCCTTAAATTTTTTATCCTGAGCCACCATAAACTGCTTAATTCGCGCCATGAGAGGAAGAACAGTTCCAACAAGATTCTGTGGTGATAAAGGCATCCTTCCTGTAATCACGTAGCGAATAGTTCCTTCCAAGGCCCAATCTTTAACATTCTGGGCTATATCTAAATCAATTTGATGATTCTCAACAAACTCTGACTTTGCATGATGCATCATCGCCAAGAACCGGCCACCTGGGGACACAACAGAGGCTATTTCTTTCACAGCGGCTTCCTTGTCTTGTTCATACTCCCAGCCGAATTGAGACACAACGCCTTTAAATTGTTTTGGTAAATCTTCTGGATGATTGACGCCGCCTAACTGAGCAACGCCTAATTGACGAAAGATAACATCGGAGGGAACTCTCTCCGATGGAACCTCAGCCACATCAATGGAATAAACCTTTCCCTTGCCTAATACTTTAACTGCCTCTTGCGCAACTGATCCTAGTCCTGTGGCAACATCCAAAACAGTGGCGTCCTTACCTAGAAATTTAAAGAATGATTCCCAGAGTTCATTAAATTTCTCCTGATCCCTCTCATTGACAAAACCTTTTGAATGTTCTAATTTCTCAGTCCAGTATGCTGCATCATCTGTTACATTTGTAGCGCTTGCTAATGGTCTAGGAGAAGCTGCTTTAGGTTCTGGCCTTCCTCGTACTTGCTCTTGTGACTGATGGCCTTGCAAGAAACGCCTTTGCATTTCTCTAATATCGCTTGGCTTATCGGGCATATCTAAAATCAAGTACGCCAATGATTCCCCAAAGCGCTCGGCAGCGTAAGGAAGAGCCCCTTTAGGGTTAGACACATCGACATTAACCTGAATTAAATTCGGTTGTTGTTGTGCTAGTTGTAAAAGGATGGGACATGCAAGGCGTTTGTCAGAAGCGTTGAGAATCTTTCTAATCGTCGGAAGATTTTGCGGAAGAAAACCAAAGTAAACAATCATGCGGTCAACTTCCTGTTTATACTTCTTTTGGCGATCGTGAATAGACGTTGCCAAAACAAAATTGACGACCAATTGATCTTTATCATTAACGCCTACTTGGCTTGAAATAAAAATTTCTTGTCCCTGGTAATCGGGTAGGAACTCTTGAACCATGAAGGCTTTAGTAATTTCATTGACGGGACAATTAGCAATTTCTTCAATATATTTAAGATAGCCCTCTGCCTT
>JBAXBI010000249.1:0-2749 GCA_037142055.1 Candidatus Omnitrophota bacterium
ACGTCGGTGAAGGGGCGATGAAAATGAAAAACATTTTCAAAGAAGCTCGCCAACTAGCGAAGGCGGAAAGCGGATGTATCATCTTCTTCGATGAAATTGATTCTTTTGCAACTCCTAGAAGCACTGACCATAGCTTTGGTGGAGGATCCATTTCTCATAACGCAGCCATCAATCAATTCCTCACCGAACTCGATGGCCTGCGCCAGCAGGAAAACAATGTCGTCGTTATTGCAGCAACCAATATGTCTGAGTATAACCTAGACCCAGCCATTCTTCGTGCAGGACGTATTGAACGTAAGATTTACGTCAATTTACCAAACCTTAAAGAACGTATTGATCTTTTTAGATTTTATCTTAAAAGAGTTACAACGGACGACTCCGTTAACGCTGAAATGCTTGGCCGTAAAACTTTATGGTTTTCTCCCTCAGACATTGACAGCATGATTCGAGAAGCTGGTCTCTTTGCCCTTCGCGATAAACGCGACTGTATTAACAGTAAAGATCTTTCTTTAGCTTATGATCGTATTCTCTATGGAGCTAAATCCAACACCATTCTTTCTGTCGCTGAAAAAGAATGGGTGGCTTATCATGAAGCAGGCCATGCCATTATTGGTTTCATGCTGCATCCAACTGATGATGTCATTAAAGCCACCATTATCCCCCGCAAAGGCGCCTTGGGATTCGTTGCTCCCCGCCCTCGGGAAGAAGTTCATATCCGTAAACGTGAATGGTTTGTAGCCCAAATCAAGGTGTGTTTAGCCAGTTATGCTGCTGAGACAATCAAATTTGGAACCACTGGAAGCGGTGTTGGTGGCGGACCAGGCAGCGATTTTCATACGGCAACCGACTTAGCCTACCGCATGGTCTGGCAATACGGGATGGGTAAATCAAAACTCATCGGCGATATGGACCAATTAGTCCTTCATTACGGCCAAACATTTATCTCTGAGAAAACCAGAGAAGTCTTAAACGATGATATTCAAGAAATTCTTCAAAGCTGTCTTAAAGAAGATTCTGAAATTCTAAACCAACATCGTGATCTATTAGATTATTTCGCCCAAGAGCTTATCAGCAAAGGTGAATTAGAATATGATGAAATTGAAGCTGTTTTCCAGAAATTCGGCGTTAAACCAACAACACGCCCACTTCTGGTTAATTAATAAAATCGCATCTGGTTATTTGGGGCTTTTTCTTTTATTAATTGTTGTCGCTTTTAGCGGCTGCAATAAAAAGATAGAACCCAAACTAACCCCTACTGAAGTACAGAAAAAATTTGAGAATAAATGCCTCAAAGATTTTAATCTGCACGTCAGAACCCGTCAGATCGGACATACCTTTTGGATCTATTTGCCCATTAAAACCCCCATTTTCGATTATGGGGTTTCCAAAGAAAAATCTGACGATAAAGAAACAACCAATAAATTCGCCATCAACTTTGTGGATGGATCATTCAAGAATTCTATGTTCTCTTTTGAATATGACATCGTTGATAAAAAGAAAAGCAAGCAGGAAGACAATGGGATTACGACCACCGCCACAGACAGCTACATAAAAGCACAGAACAATCTCTTTACTGCCATCTCTGGCGTTTTCTTTGATTTAAAACCCACCAACAATAAAAACCGTATTGATTTCTTCTGCCTTTATATCGCAGACATTAAAAAAGGCATCGAAATCCGTAATACCTTCTATTTACTAGACTTTAAACGCTACATGTCGGGAGATCTTCCCTATGAGGAGTATTCTCAAAGGCTTTTAGTTGACCAAAAGGGCTCAACAGCCATAATCGGTGATGAAACCGGTTCTCACATTACCTATAAAGACGTCCTTATGACGGATTTTTTGACCAAGCAAATTATCAATCGCGTCCACTTTAAATTTCAACGCAGCGACTTCCCTCCTTCAGGAAGCTTTGATGATACAATCGTTGATATTGTAGCGGACACAACCTTAAGATATTATCATTTTGAGAATTTCACCAACCTACGGCTTAACAATCTGCGCTTGCCTAAAGTATTTCTTTACGACAAGAAAGATCTACTTCATTTTGGTGAGGAACAACGGCGAGGAAAACCTCAAGGAAAACTTATCCATGTCCGATTCAAAGATGGTAAGCCAGAGTTTAACGAAGAGACAACTTCCGACCAGTCACCTTCCAGCTCTCCTTCACAAACAAATCAATCGCTTTAGGATAAAGCTTGTGCTCAATCTTATGGATTTTTTGAGATAAGCTCTCGAGAGTGTCTTTTGAAGTAATGTTAATGGCTTCCTGAAGAATAATGACTCCATCATCCATCTTTTCATTCACAAAATGTATGGTCACACCCGTGACCTTCACCCCATATTCAAATGCGTCTTGTATACCATGAATCCCTTTGAAAGAAGGCAAAAGAGCCGGATGGATATTCATTATCTTATTAGGGTATTGCTTAATAAAATAGGAACTTAACAGCCGCATGTAACCGGCCAAAACTACAAAATCAATTTCAAACTCCTTTAAACATTCCAAAACCTTACGGTCAAATGACTCACGATCAGGATAGTTCTTAGGATTGATATACACGGTTGCAACCTTGGCTTTCTTCGCACGCTCTAAAGCGAAAGCCTCCGCTTTGTCGCTAATGACTAATCTTAAATGGGCCTTAATCTTCTTAAGCCTAACCGCGTCAATGATTGCCTGTAAATTTCCGCCATTGCCTGAAGCTAAAACTGCAAAGTTCTTCATATTAAATCTCCTTTAACTACCTTA
>JBAXBI010000250.1:0-2707 GCA_037142055.1 Candidatus Omnitrophota bacterium
GGGAATAAAGGCCAGTCATCAAAGCTAAGTGTTAATCAAGCGATGATAACTGCCGAACAAACGCAGGAACAAATGCGTTTATTGTATGAACAGGCTAAAGGTGGACAACCGGAGGCAATAAAAGCATTTAGAGATGGATTAAAAGGGATTTTGTCTGATATTGAGAATCAATTAAAACTTAAACGGGAGGCTTTGAAGTCAGAAGAGGTAGTAGCGTCGATTATCGAACAAGAAATGCAACAGAGGGTGATGCCTTATTTAGAGCAACAGTTAAGAGATAAGATGATAACACAAGCAGAGTTTGACGATTTAAAAGCTCAAGGGCCTAGCATTCTTAAAGATAGTAAACGACATTTATCGGGTAGTAATTCTCCAGCGATGAAAAAGTTAGGATTAGATTACCGTTATTCTGGAAGCAGAGACGACTCAATTGACCAAGCCAGAGATGTATTGATGCATTTTCAGGAATTTACCCAATTGAAACAGTTATCTGAATTTATAAGGAATTTAGATGGTGATTTTTATCATCAACATGCCGCAGATATTTTTCCAGAAACCAATCGAGCGGCCACCTTTATCGATGCGGTTAACATACCTTATAGTAGGTACAGGGTGAGTATATGGGGGGAATACGATATGGATTATAAAGAGGTTTGGAGATACTTAAGATCTTCCCCATTGGTTACAGATACCGTTCCTTTGACGGTATTTGAAGATTTGGAAGCGCAATCAGCATCGTATTCCGTTAATACTTTCTTTGGGAAGAATGAAGAATCTAAAGGGTTTTATCATTTGTTTTGGTTGGCGAGTATAAATAGTCGTTTGCGTGTAGAGTTAGTTCCCATGCTCATTACGATGAGTCTTTTATATGGCCGTGACAGCAGTTTTTTAAGTTCATATCTTAAAAGTTTAACTTCTGAAGAAATTGGTCAAATAGAGGCTTTCAACATTCCTGGGTTATTAGAGATTATCAATGATGCTCGAGGAAGTAAGGAAGGTTGGACAGATTTTAGTAAGGAAACTATTAAAGATGCCTTATTTCGGATGGGGCTTGCTCTCGCAAGTGGTAAGAATGTCAATAGACAGTGGGTAGGGGTAGCAATTTTAAGTACATTTAATTGGGAATTCTTAAGACCAAGGATAAGTATTGAGCAGCAGATTGAACTTGAGAGGCGTGCACAGAATATGCTGGAGGTGGGAGTTGCAGAATCGAAGGCGGCAGAATTATTGACAAATTTAGGTAATCTTGGGCTGCATACGTTATTGGGTAATTTGAAACCGGAACAAAAGAATAATACTTTAATATTAAATGCTATCCGTAGAGGATATGACCGATTAGAATTTTCAACAGGACAGTCCTTGGGGATTGAGCAAACAGTAGCTCCGCGCTTGATGGAGTTAGCTAGTTCTGGTTCCAGGGAAGCTTTAGCGCTTCTGGGACAAATGGGCAGGCATATTAGGGGAATGGATGATTTCTTAATTAATCTTTACGAGCAACAAAAAGATAGATACGAAAGGAAAATAATCGTTTCAGCATTAGGAGGAGTGGGAACCCCTAAAGCGGTTGATTTTATCAATAAATTATTAGCTGAGACTATAGAGAAGAAAGATTATTATGAGGCGGATGAATATATTCAGGCACTTTCAAAGGCGGGGCCTGCAGCAGCTACAGCTGTCGGTAATATAGTCAAGGCGTATCAAATCATAAAAGAACGTAAATTTGAAGGCAGTAGAGGGGATGATTTTTATAGGAGCATCTTCCATGCTTTAGTTAATTCAGGAACCCGTGATCCTCAAGTTTTGCCAGTTCTTTTTGATGGTTCAAGGGAAATGAGTAGAACGCGCTATACACATAGGAATGAGCTTGTTAAGTTTTTGAAGAATTTTGGAGTAGAGATTATTCCATTTATAGTTGAATTAAGAGAAAGCGGTGGTTGGTACTATTCTGATATAAGAGAAAGCGTAGATCAGTTGATTCTTAATTTAGGGAGGCCTGCTTTAGCTTTTCTTAAAGGTCAACTTGAAGGGGTTGCGCCAGATGATGTTAATCCAACGGTTCTTGAGTTCATCGCTCTTACTAGTAAAAATGAAATTTATCGTATGGCAGGTCTATCAGAGTTTTCTGGTGTTAAGGAAACATTGATAAGGATCGCACAAGCAACAACAAATAATAATATTCGATCGGCAGCCATTCGTGTTTTAGCTGACTTAGGTCTTTCCGTGCCGGATGAATTTATAACATGGGCTAGGGGACAGCTGGAGGATAAAAAGAATGAGCCTTATGTGCGTGTGGCCTGTGCCCGTCTATTTATAAAGAACACAGAAACATATGAATGGTTTCTGCCTTTATTGGTATCTTTTCTTGATGATGAGACAGAAAAGGGAGATATTCGCAATCAATTGCATGGGGTTGTATGGAACTTGGAGCCAAGAGAGCTTAGAAAGCTGGAGGAGATTTATAATAAAAGTCCCGATGCCAATGTTCGAAGGGAAGTCATGACTGCTTTTGGTGTAAATAAAATCGATTCTAAAACAAACTTCAATTCCATGTAGGTTCAAATACGGCGGGCGTAAGAGCCGCAATTTGCATTTTCGGCGATCACTCCGACGGTTGCGAGTTCAAAATTGGCGGGAGATCAGGGGCGGGAGCCTTGTGGGGCAGACCTCCGGTCTGCCGGTTCCCGGAGCCTCCGGCTCCGTGGACGCT
>JBAXBI010000251.1:0-2680 GCA_037142055.1 Candidatus Omnitrophota bacterium
CCTCAACACCTGCTAAACGCACTGGAGCTGCTTCTCTTAAACCGTTGGCGAAGTTAAAAACAACCTGTACGCTATGGCCTTTTTTAGCAAAAGAAAGGTCACTGACAGAAACCACAAAAAAAGTTAATGCAACAACTGCTATCAGAACGAATCCACCAACCTTAAACTCTAAATGGCGTTCACGGGACATTAGGGTCTCCTTAAATTATTTTACATGCCCAAAAATAAGATTTTCATCTTCCGTAATTGGACCTTGGGCTTGGCCACTAATAAATTGTTGCACAAATGGATGCCTTGAATTTCTTATCTCATCAGGCTTGCCATTAGCAATAACCTGACCAGAATAGAACATCGCAATTGAATCAGCAATCTGATACGCTGAATTCATATCATGGGTCACTACAATAGAAGTTACTTTTAATTTATCATGCATCGAAACAATCAAATTATTAATGGCCGCAGCTGTAATAGGATCAAGGCCTGTTGTTGGTTCATCATAAAGAATAATTTGAGGTTCCATACATAAGACACGGGCTACACTAACACGCTTTCTCATTCCACCAGACAATTGAGAAGGCATCATATTCTCAACATCTTTTAAGCCCACTAAAGCTAATGCATCAGCGACACGATCTCTAACCGTTCTTTGATCTAAATTCATAAATTCATTAAGAACAAAGGCAACATTCTCCCCAACGTTCATTGAATCAAAGAGCGCCCCACCTTGAAAAACCATCCCAATTTCCATACGTAATTTATTATAGGCTTTTTCATTAAGACTTGTCACCTCAACCCCATCAATCTTAATTGAACCACTATCAGGTTTAACAAGCCCAACAATGTTTTTTAAAAGAACACTCTTACCTACCCCTGAACGCCCAATAACCACCTTCGTTTCCCCACGACGAATATTTAGACTTAACCCATTTAATACTACGTGAGAACCAAAAGCTTTATATAAATTATTGATCTCTATCATAAATATGAAAATAAATTATTAGACATTAAATAGGAAATAGAAAACAAAAGTAATTAAACAGTCCATCATGATAATTAAAATAAAGGATCTAACCACAGCCGTTGTGGTTGCTTTACCAACGCCCTCTGCCCCACCACTGACATTAAGGCCCTCACGGCAACCGACAATAGAGATAATCATCCCAAAGAAAAACGTCTTCACTAACCCAGTAACAATATCTTTCATAACAAGTGCTGTAAAAACCATTCTCCAAAACATCTCATGACTAATTTGCAATTTATAAACACAAATTAAATATCCACCCCAAATACCAATGACATCTGAAATCATTGTTAAAACAGGCAACATGAGAATGAGACCTAAAAATCTAGGCACAACAAGATATTTGACTGGATTAACGGCGAATGCTTTTAAGGCATCTACCTGCTCAGTCACTGTCATCGTACCAATTTCAGCAGCAATACTAGCGCCTACTCGACCGGCAACAATTAAAGCAGTCAATACGGGTGTTAATTCTCGTGTTAAGGAAACGGCTAAAACTTTTGGAATATAAATCTCTGCAGATAGCTGTATCATTTGATAAGCCATCTGCAGAGCAATAATCATACCTACGAAGAATGCAACCAGCCCAGAAATTAAGAAACTCCCAGGACCTATGAGATTAGCCTGTGTCAAAGAACGCCCTCCCTTAAAAGGAGGGGTTAAAGACAGCACTATCGTCTGGGACCACAAAACAGTTAATTGACCTATATAACGGATAGTACTGTTAGCCAAACTACCAGCTTTAAGGACAAAATTGATCATGGCTATGCTTGTTCAAATACCAGGGCATCCCCTTGGCGCTTAACTTCGATTTTACTGCCTTCTTTAAATTTACCGATAATAATCTCCTCAGAAAGAGTATCCTCGATATATCGTTGAATGGTACGCTTCAAAGGACGCGCACCATACAAAGGATCATATCCTTTCTCGATAAGAAATTCCAAGGCTTCAGGGGTTAAGGTAATATCTATCCCTCTATCTTTAAGCCTTTCAACAAGATATCTGATTTCCATAACCACAATTCCCTGCAAATCAACTCTTGTCAGAGGCCTAAATACAATAATATCATCGACACGGTTTAAGAACTCTGGTTTAAAGGCCTTTTTAACTTCGTTAAGAAGACGATCCCGTAAGGCATTGTAGGAAGAGTCTTCTTTTTGTGCCACAAAACCCAAAGTACCTGTACTACGTATAGCCTCAGCGCCAACGTTAGATGTCATAAGGATAATGGTATTTCTAAAATCAACCACACGTCCTAGACTATCTGTTAAGCGACCGTCTTCAAAGACCTGTAATAATAAATTAAACACATCCGGATGAGCCTTTTCAATTTCATCCAAAAGGATAACTGAATACGGACGACGACGGATTTTTTCAGTTAACTGTCCGCCCTCTTCATATCCTACATATCCAGGAGGAGCTCCAATTAAACGTGAAACGTTAAATTTATCCATATATTCAGACATATCAATCTGAACCAATGACTTTTCAGCTCCAACTATAAACTCTGCTAAAATCCTAGCTAGGAGCGTTTTTCCAACACCAGTCGGGCCTAAGAATACAAAAGAACCAATCGGTCGACGTGGATTCTTAATACCTGCACGTGAACGTCGAACAGCTCTTGCAATTGCTGTGATAGCTTCATCTTGACCTACGATG
>JBAXBI010000252.1:0-2660 GCA_037142055.1 Candidatus Omnitrophota bacterium
TAAGCTTCCGCCTCTAAGAAGGTCTTTAGAGTATGCTCATCTTTAGCTCCCATAGCAACGGAGGCCACATACACATAACCATAAGTCATGGCAATTCTAGCCAAGTCCTTCTTTGGCATTGATTTCCCACCCGCTGCAAACTTGGCAACAGCAGAGCGAGGCGTTGATTTAGACATCTGCCCCCCAGTATTGGAATAAACTTCAGTATCCAAAACTAAGATATTGACATTGCGACCGGATGAGATGACATGATCCAAACCACCAAATCCAATATCATAGGCCCATCCGTCCCCACCGATAATCCAAACACTCTTTTTAACTAACATATCAGCAATGCTTAAAAGCAACCTACCATCGATCGAAGTATTGCCTTTTAATTTTTCTTTCAAGATAACCACTCGTTCACGTTGTTGGAAAATATCTGCCTCATCAATTTGTTGAGCATTGATAATGGCTTCAACCAACTCCGTGCCAAGCTGAGATTCTAATCTTTTAACAAGTTCACAAGCTAACTCTTTTTGCTTATCAATAGATAACCGATACCCTAAACCAAATTCAGCGTTATCTTCAAAAAGCGAGTTGCTCCAAGCGGGCCCGCGACCTTCATTGTTCTTCGTATAAGGAGTCGTCGGTAAATTACCACCGTATATAGAAGAACAACCTGTTGCGTTAGCAATTACCATGCGATCCCCAAAAAGCTGGGTCGCCAATTTAATATAAGGAGTTTCCCCACAGCCTGCACAAGCTCCCGAGAATTCAAAAAGTGGCTGTAGACTTTGAGCAGAACGTATTGCACCCTTTTTAACCAAGTTGCGGTCAGTTTCAGGAATATTTAGGAAAAATTCCCAATTCTTTTTCTCTGACTCCCTAATCGGAGGCTGAGGTTTCATATTGATCGCTTTAAGTTTAGTCTCCGACTTGTTCTTAACAGGACAGACATCCACGCAAATTGCACAGCCCGTACAATCCTCAGGGGCAATCTGAATGGTGTACTTCATTCCTGCCCAATCACGATCCTTGGCTTCCATAGATTTAAACGTCCCTAGTGCTGCTTGCAAATGTTTAGGGTCGTAGGCTTTGATACGAATGACCGCATGCGGACAAACCATAGCGCACTTACCGCATTGAATACAAATTTCATTATCCCAAACAGGAATTTCTAAGGCAATGTTACGTTTCTCCCATTGAGTTGTTCCTACAGGATAGGTCCCATCACAAGGAAGAGCGCTAACTGGCAAATCATCACCATTACCAGCAATCATTACAGAAGTCACCTTACGGACAAATTCAGGTGCTTTTGAAGACATGGCGTGTCCCATTGTAATGTTACTGGTAATTTCAGCAGGAACCTTAACTTCAAACAAATGCGCTAACGTATGATCAACGGCATCATAATTCATACGTAAGATTTCTTCACCTTTTTTGCTGTACGTCTTCTTGATGGTATCTTTAATAGCAGTTATAGCCTCTTCCTTAGGCAAAACACCAGAAATAGCAAAGAATGCTGTCTGCATAATGGTATTAATCCTGGCTCCCAACCCAGCCTTACGGGCAACAGAATACGCATCGATTACAAAGAATCTCAATTTCTTGGCTTTAATGGTTTCAACGACACTGCGAGGAATATTCGCACAAATTTCTTCAGGGCTAAAGGTACTATTAAGTAAGAATACCCCGCCTTCTTCGACGTTCTTTAACACATCATAACTTTCAAGAAATTGGAATTGATGACATCCAACGAAATTCGCTTTGCTAACCAAATAAGAAGCATGAATAGGCTTTGGACCAAAACGCAAATGCGACACCGTTACAGAACCAGATTTCTTTGAGTCGTAAACAAAGTATCCTTGAGCATAAAGCGGAGTATTTTCACCGATAATCTTGATGGAGTTCTTATTCGCAGAAACTGTTCCGTCTGCTCCTAATCCAAAGAAGATAGCCCTTACCCCTTCATTACTTTCAATGCTTAAGTTTTGATCATAGGTTAAACTGGTTTTGGCCACATCATCATTAATACCGATAGTGAAATGCTTTTTAGGTGCGCCTTTAAGCAATTCATCAAAAACACCCTTAATCATCGTGGGGGTAAATTCTTTAGAAGAAAGGCCATAACGACCACCAATAATCTTAGGAATGTTTCCATTACCCGCTTCAACAAAGGCATTAACCACATCCAAATACAACGGTTCAGCACTTCCAGGTTCTTTAGTTCTATCTAAAACAGCAATCGATTTGACCTTCTTGGGAACAGCGGCAACAAATGCTTCGATGTCTAATGGACGATATAAACGCACCTTTAAGACTCCGACCTTCTGGCCATCCTTGATCAACCAATCGACGGTATCTTGACAGGTTTCAGCACCAGAACCCATAATGACAATAACTCGATCTGCATCAGGGGCGCCATAATAATCAAACAAATGATACTGACGACCAGTTAATTTTGCAAATTTATCCATGGTCTTTTGAACAATGGAAGGACAATCGTTATAAAAGCTGTTCACAGATTCGCGAGACTGAAAATACACATCAGGATTTTGAGCGGTCCCACGAATAACAGGATTATCTGGACTTAAACGGCGTTGACGATGCGCTAAAACCAACTCTTCATCAATCATCGCACGGATATCTTCTTGAGTTAACTGCTCAATCTTAGCTAC
>JBAXBI010000253.1:0-2640 GCA_037142055.1 Candidatus Omnitrophota bacterium
TCTTAAATCATTTTCTAAACAATATTCTTTGACTAATGTTGTTCGTAACTGATATGGCAAACCACTTTTTACAATTAAAGAAATACTCTCTTGTATTTTATCAACATCACACTGACACCCTACAGCCTGACTATATTTCTCTAATGAAGTTTTAACATCCATAGCCACATAATCAATTAAATGACATTCAATCAAGTCACGCACCACATTGGGGAGACTACCATTGGTATCTAATTTAACTAAAAATCCAAGTTTTTTTACTTTCAAAATAAAATCTGCCAAATCAGCCTGTAGCGTTGGTTTACCTCCTGTGATAACAACGCCATCCAATTTCCCCTGCCGCAACTTAAGACAATCTAAGATTTCTTGTTCTAAAATGGCAGGTTGAAACTTCTCAGGACAGACTAATTCCGGATTATGGCAAAAGCCGCAGCGAAAATTACACCCTTGGGTGAAAACTGTCGCCGCGACTTTGCCAGGATAATCAGCTAATGTTAATTTTTGAAAACCACCTATACGCATATACGATAAGTTGTTCTCTCACAAAACTCTTGCTTTTTACCTTTATTCCACTGCTTAACCGGCCTCAAATAACCAACAACCCGTGAATAAACTTCACATTCACTCCCACAACCTTCACAACTGTGATGTTCTCCAGCTAAATAGCCACAACTAGGACAAACACTAAAAGTAGGAGTAATGGTAAAATACGGCAAACGATATTGGGTACAAATTGTTTTAATTAGATTCTTAAGCCCTTCTGTATTTTGAATGCGCTCGCCTACAAAACCATGCAATACTGTACCCCCTGTATAAAGGGATTGTAAATCATCCTGATGATCTAAGGCTGTAAAAACATCAGCTGTATGCTGCACTGGAAGATGGGTTGAGTTGGAATAAAACGGCTCATGTCCATCCTTATACTCCTCTTGATTAGCACAAATAATCTCCGGATACAAAGCCTTATCTAATTTAGCCAAACTATAAGAAGTCCCTTCTGCAGGAGTTGCTTCTAAATTAAAAATATTCCCCGTCTGCTGTTGGTATTCCATAAGTTTATCACGCATAAAAGTTAAAACACGCACAGCAAAGGCTTTGCCATTGGGAGTCGCAATCCCTTCTCCTAATAAATTAAAACAAGCCTCATTCATACCTAAAAGACCAATAGTGGAAAAATGATTTTTCCAATACTGATCAAAACGCGTTTTAATATTACGTAAATAATATTTAATATAAGGATACAACCCTTCATCGGTGAACTTCTCTAAAATCTTACGCTTAATTTCCAAACTTTCCTTAGCCAACAACATTTTCTCGTCCAACTGACTAAAAAACTCCTCTTCCGTCTTAGCGGTGTAACCTAGTCGAGGCAAATTAATCGTTACAACTCCGATTGACCCAGTCAAAGGTGAGGCTCCAAATAAACCTCCACCACGACTTCTGAGCTCACGGTTATCTAGTCGCAGACGACAACACATACTGCGAGCATCTTCAGGGTTCATATCAGAATTAATAAAATTAGAAAAATATGGTATGCCATATTTCGCTGTCATTTTCCAAAGTAATTCAAGGTTAGGATTATCCCAATTAAAATCTTTGGTCATATTGTAGGTTGGAATAGGAAAGGTAAACACACGTCCCTTAGCATCACCTTCAAGCATAACTTCCAAAAAAGCCTTATTAAACATGTCTAGCTCTTTTTGAAAATCGCCATACGTCTCTTTCTGTGGCTGTCCACCAATAACCACCCCTTCATTCACATAGTAGGATGGGACAGTTAAATCCATAGTAATATTAGTGAATGGCGTTTGAAATCCAACACGCGTTGGGACATTAATATTAAAGATAAACTCTTGCAAGACCTGTCTTACTTCCTTGTAACTTAAACCGTCATAACGAATAAATGGCGCTAGCAGAGTATCAAAATTCGAAAATGCCTGGGCACCTGCAGCCTCTCCTTGAAGAGTGTAAAAGAAATTTACAATCTGCCCTAAAGCGCTACGTAAATGTCTAGCCGGCTTACTTTCCATTTTCCCCGAAACACCCTTGAATCCAACAAGCAGTAAATCATGTAAGTCCCAGCCCACACAATAAACACTCAAGAGCCCTAAATCGTGAATATGAAAATCTCCATTTTGATGAGCGGCTTTAATGTCAGAAGGATAAATGCGGTTAAACCAATAAAGTTTGCTAATCTCCGAAGAAACATAATGATTGAGCCCCTGAAGAGAATAAGCCATATTACTATTCTCATTAACACGCCAATCATTTTGATTAAGATATTGATCAACTAAATCTGTGTTAAATTTAGAAGCAATCTCTCTAATTTCAGAATGTTGCTGACGATAAATGATATAAGCTTTAGTTGTTTTACGGTACGGAGAAGAAAGAAGAACATCTTCGACAATGTCTTGAATATTTTCGACGGTAGGTATAGCGTCAGAATACATTTGCTGAGCTATATTGATGGCCCTAACCGTTAAATTCTGAGCTACTTCTAACCCAAATTCACCGGTTACTTCACCAGCCTTATGAATAGCTTTAGTAATCTTTTGTGGTTGAAAATCCTCTGACCTTCCATTTCGTTTGACAATTTTGTTTAATACCATAATAGCCATAGACGCTCCTTTTTATTAAAAA
>JBAXBI010000254.1:0-2579 GCA_037142055.1 Candidatus Omnitrophota bacterium
TTCACGAGAAGGTCAGACCACAACATTTGACAATATCTCATATGTTTCCATCCGAGAGCGTGTTTCGGCTCAAGTCGTTTATTGATATGTGTGCAAGTCATCACGATACTGACGATGGTCAGCCATCAGATTATGAAGAAGTTTGGGTTAATGGTGCACTGAAGGCTCGGGGAGGGTTTAGGTTTGGGCGTCCGTTTGGCTGTTGGCGGTTCTTTTATGAAAGTGGAAAGTGTTCCGAATCTGTTTCGTTTGATCTTAATGGAAACATCTATGGCGAGCATGCGTTGTTTAGTGCAACAGGTACCCAGTTGTTTTCTTTTTGTTACCAGGGGCCAACTTTGACGGGTACTTTTAAAGAATGGTATTCAAACGGGCAGATTAAGACCGAAGTAGAAAAGTTTGATGACAATAAATATGGTGTAAGCCGCAGCTGGTATGAAAATGGCCGAATTGCTTCAGAATCGGTGTATATACTTGGTGAATTTACGGGGCATATTTCTCATTGGAATTCTGATGGGGTCCTTGTATACGAAAGGATTCCGGCAGGGAATACCCGGTTCTATCAAGAAAAAGAATATAACAATAAGGGGCAGCCTATGCGTATGCGGTCATATTTAGATCATAAGCTTCACGGCGAGGAGATCGAGTATTACGACTTTGAGCGCCAGGTGATGTTCGATAAGCCGCAAGGGGCATATTATGTACTCGGCAATAAGGTCACTCAGGATGATTTCTTTGCGTGGAAGGGAGAGGCTTAGAAGTTTAGAAGCTTTGATGGCGAAATCTTGAAGGCGGCGGCAATCTTACCAATGGTATCAATTTTAGCAGGTGGCGGGTTGGTGATGCTTTCCAGGCGTTGGACGTGTCGATAGGCCAAGGCAGCGAATTCTGCCAGGTTTTCCTGGGTCCATTTCTTTTCGTGGCGTAGCTCGCGAAGGCGCTTGGCGAAGTTGATTCGAATGTCTTAAGCCATGCGTTAATAATAAATGCGCACGACTTACTTAACCACGACCTATAAGGCGTGTATGTGTTATGCTGTAGTGGTTTACGAGATAATTTTTGAGAGGAAATATACATGTCAGATGAGGTTCGGTTTGAGTTTGACGAAGTTACGGATCTATATGATCAATTCATCAAGGGCTGGGATGCTTCTTTGAAGAGTGTTACGCAGCAATTGTTGGATACTAAGAAGATTTTCTGGTTTGATAAAGTCAGCGGCTTTCAGACGAGGGATTTCGATCTGGGACATCCGGATTTACTTGGAAGTAATTCGGTGTATTTCTTTCAGGCTCAGATCCCTAAAATGCTTCTTGAAGATAAAGCATCTGGCTTAATCGATTTATGGGGTCAGCGGCAGGGTTTTTCAGATAAAGAACGATATCCCAAGGTTAGCAGGAAAAATTTGGACATATTCTTAAAGACCTACAATGGAGGGGATGTCTGGGTTCCATTTTATTTAGGAAAGCATGAGAGCGCTTTAAAGGCTCGTCTAGAGAAACATATTACAAAGGCATCGGTGGGGACGGGTGCGTTGAAACTTGGAATGCGTGCGCATTTGTTTGAAGATTGGAAGTTTAAAGTGTCTTGGTTTACTTTTGGCAATTTAGGACGTAGACCGAGTTTCTTGGCTATAGCTGAAAATCTTTTGCGTGAGCAGTTAAACCCAATAATTGGAGAGTAAGTTAGTTGTAAGTCGTATTGAGGCCCTGTCCGCCTATCCGGGGTGGACAGGGCCTTACCTGTCTAGCCCCATAGGGTTGCGGATTTAGCTTCTCTTGTATATAGGACAAAACGGACACACTTTTCGAACCGTCTATCTCTCTTGGGCCGGTCTTAGCCTGTATAGCGGCTCGTTTGTGAGGGGGTCTGGTGAGGTAGCTTCATAACCAGGAGACGCGCGGCCCACCAGTTTCCTTCCACAAGAAAAAAGCCGTCATCCAGAAATGGAGACGGCTTTTTTCCGTTATGAGAGAAGGAAACTGGTAGTCCTGGCTAGGCCTCTTGGCCGGTGGGCACACTTTTAATTGACATTTAATGTTGTTTAGTGCTATCTTTCTACATTATCCAATTGTACTAGAACGCCTGTTTTGTTGCTTGATGGCGGGAGAAGTGTTTTGTGAGCATTAAGTCGGAGGCTTCTGTAATGAATAAAGTCGGTGTGGTTCTTTTCTTCTTTGTTTGTATGAGCGGCGTGGTCCCGTTGACGGTGTTGGCTGAGCCGACACAATATAATGTCACTGATCTCGGGTCATTCGCTCCCGGCTATGATTCATATGTTTCCGGGCTTAATAATTCAGGGCAGGTGACGGGCTATTCTTATATCAGTCCGACGGTTTACCATGGTTTTGTTTGGGATCCGGTCAATGGGATGGTGGACCCTTTTAATACCTCGGTGGATTCAAGATCAACAGCAAAGAATATTAATAACCTCGGTCAGATCGTTGGGGATATGGATTATGATACGCCCAATAACAAATATACAGCAGTCTTATGGGACCCTGAAATACTTCCCGTGTCCAGACCAAAGTTAAGCATGTTTAAGGTGGGAAAAATTTTCGTGATCCCCAGCCTCCTGTTTT
>JBAXBI010000255.1:0-2560 GCA_037142055.1 Candidatus Omnitrophota bacterium
TGACAAATCCAGGAATTAAAGGACCATCATTATGCATCTTGATAAGAATAGCCTTTTTAAAAGCCTTCTTTTCTTGGTCATCAGAAAGACTATTAGAAAGCTGCTTGCCAAGGCCATAAACTGTTTTCATAAGTGGAATACGTTGTGTCAAACTTTCAAGCAACCGGAACGCTTGCTTTCCGACAATGTTACTGACAACCAAACCAATCAAATATAAAACTACCAGCAAAAGCATAATCCCTAATCCAGGAATTTCCTTAACCTCTAAGTATTTATTAACGAACATTATTATTTTCTTATCAATCAGAACATACAAAAGGCGAATAATAAAAAAACAAAGCAATAAAGGAATAATCGCAAGCAACCCTCGGAAAATAAAGATACTCGCATGGGTAATAAAATTCTTTATCATAAGTTGGCCCTTTCCAGGTTCTTCATATTTTGAGTAAACTATTCAACATTAATTTAGTCAGCGACAAATCATTTTCCTAAAATTTCAATGGTCACATATAAGGCTTCTTTCATTTATTACCTTTAGTTTAGACTGCCAACTCTGAGAGATGTTTGATACGTTTTAACATATTCGGATGAGTGCTCATCAACTCCATCAGTTTATCACCTCCATTAATACGAACGGTCTTGCTTCTCAGAAGTCTAAGCTCGTTGGCGTCAATTGTTCCGCTACGGTCCAAATCCAGTTGCTTCAAATCCCTAAGCTCATTCATTGCCTGAGAAGGATCATTGATAAAAAATGCTTTCAATCCTTCTGCTTCTCTTAATTCTTGCTTTGGCATCCGTGCTGAACCATAAACCAGTTTATACAATGCAGATGCAAGCACCTCCGGGCGATTGCCAAACTCAACGCTGGCTTTATCAGCAAAATATTCCCGAATTCGAGAAGCGTAAAGAACTAGAAGATTGCTGATAAAATAAAACAGGAACGCTGCGATACCGATAAAGATGGTGCTGCCTCCGTTACGGTCATCCCTCCGCCCACCGGAAAATATCATTCGCCACGCAAGATGATACATGATCATCGGAATGACTGACAATAATGTGATAGTCAATACATCACGATTCTTGATATGCCCGATCTCATGCCCAATAACAGCCTTAAGCTCGTTCTTATCCAAGAGTTTCATAATCCCCTGAGTAACACAAACACGGCCGTCATGAATGCCACGGCCAAAAGCAAAAGCGTTAGGGATGTCCAAATCAGAGATGCACACGCGCGGCATAGGAATTTCCGCCCGACGTGCCTGATCCGTCACCATCTCAAAGAGTTCCGGCGCGTCTTTTTTCTCAATATACTTTACACGCATAGTCCATTCGACTATCTTTGGACCGATCATATACTGCACCAACATCATTCCAATCGAAAGTACAAGATAGAAATAAAAGTTTGTCACCCCCATCGTTGTCCCGATCATCACAATAATGGCGTAAACGATTCCGAACAGGACTGCTAATAAAAGCGCCATGCGTAATTGCAAAGAAAACATGTTCCCCCCTTTCGTTAATACCCCTTCCAAACCCTATTAACTTTTCAAGCTACTCCTTTTCCATATGCATTTACCCCCTTCATACCAAAGAAGGCTCAAACCTTATCCAAAAATCACTGGCACAATTGCCCCGGAAATGAAACGCAAACAATAATGCGAAAACAAACCCGACTATATAATTATTGGGTCTTTACCGCTTGAACCTTTCTATACGCTTCTGCTATTCGACTCATAGCCGCTAAAGTTTCAGGATCGTTTATAAGTGCTTTATTATTTTTCATAGCCTGAGCTATCTTATACATTTCCTTAATATCTACTGTTTTCCCCTCCTCAGAATAAGCCGATGTTGCAACGACGCTCACCATTAAAGTTATAATCAAGACTAATGTTTTCATTTTGACATCCTTTCGTTATGTAATAAAAAATAACTCTTAATAAAACGCTTTGTTCACATCATGAATTACCTACTCTTACTTCCTTTCTTATAGATTTTATACGTTCTTTACCATGCCCCTCTGGTGAACAGATATTTCACGTTGTAAGAAATCCATCTCTTCAACGCTATCTTTAACAAATTTACTTAATGAGGCATAGTGCTCTTGGCTTGTACGAGAAAGATACTCATAAATGTCCTTCTTGTTAGATGTAAGTCTTACGGAAAGATTGAGGACACCGTCTAACTGTAAATACTTAGGATCCAACAGCAACAAATATTTATTTATCTTACTTTCTATGGCGATTTCGTTTTCTTTGGAAAGTAAAAATTGCCTTCTCAACTCCTCTTGATGACACTTCGCACGGCATCTAAATCGCTGGCATTCATTACGAATGGTCTGATTATGAATTAAATGTGATATAGATTGATAACAACTATCCAACACTCCTTCCATACAAATGACAACTTCTAATTTATTAACATCTACTTTTGTAAAGGAAGAAATTGTTTGAAGAAGGACATTTATTCCATCAGATTTATCGAAATAAGCATCCGCATCTATAATTCTTTCTTTTTGCTCATCTACTGGATAAACACTCGAAACAACCACCTTGGCTTCATT
>JBAXBI010000256.1:0-2512 GCA_037142055.1 Candidatus Omnitrophota bacterium
TGATCATGGCAAGCACTGCAATGTCAAGGATCGTTGATCCAGGTGTTAAGGATGCATTACGCTTAAGAAGCGCATTGCTGGGCAAGCCGTTAATCGGACCTAAGTCCGTGAATATTCATATTATTAATTCTTGTAATTACAAGTGTGAGTTTTGTATGTATTTCTCTCCATTTGTCAAAGATAAACCTAGACGAAAGATGCTTGATTATAAAGTACTTGAAAGAGTCTTGGAAGATTGCCAAGAAATAGGCGTTGATGAGATCAATTTTGAAGGAGGAGAAGTTACCCTTTATCCTTTTTGGACAGAGGCTTTTCGCAAGGTCAAGGAACTGGGAATGAGGTTGATTGCCTATAGCCATTTAGGTTACAGCGAAGATCATTTACCGGGTTTATGTTATGCAGACCAGATAACAGTAAATCTCTCAGCGATTACAGAAGAGTCGGTTAAACGCGTTCACGGCAAGAAAGCGTCCTTGACTCAAGTGTTGGAGAATATGGACCGCCTTCTGGCTATGAGGGATAAATACGGTAAGCCTAAGATTATTTTGTCTTTTGTTGTGTATAACCATAATTACCAGGAATTGGCTGGTTTTTTGGATATGGCCCGTCAGCGTAAGGTGGATCAAATTGTTGTCCGTTTTTTTAAGGCGACCCAAGAAATGAAGAACCTGTTTTTTTCAAGAGATGCCTTGGCCTCACTGCGTCGTATCCTTGAGACCGCATTGCAAACACCGTATGAGTTTAAGCACGACCTTAGAAATCTGCACGATCTTATATCCAACGGAAAGTTGTTTGACAACGTTGTTTCTATGCAGCATTCTTTGCTGCATAATGATCGGTTGTTATTTTATGATTCGACGGGCGGGAGCATTAACTGTCATTTAGGATGGTTCTATAGCAATATAGATGAGCGAGGACGAGTTGTCGCTCCCTGTGATAACGTTGGAGTGTGTGTGGCTGGTAATGTCAATGAGCGACACTTTAGGGATATTTGGTTTAACAATGATTTCTTGCATAAAACTCTTTGGGAAGCATCTAAAGGGATTAATACGTGTTCCTCTAAGTGGCAGGAATGCCGGTATTGCCGTGATGTTAAGGTTAACAAAATGCTTGATGTGAAAGTTCGTCGTATAGTAGGGGAGAGATAAGGTGATACAAGATCCAAGGGAGTTAAAGCGTAGATTATTGTTACGATTAAAAGGAGTTGAGTCTGTGCATCCATTGATCGGACCGGCCACTGTCCAACTTCATTTGACGGATTTGTGCAATCTTACCTGCCGGTACTGTTATTATTATGGTCCAGGAGTGTCCCCTCGTCCGACTGGAAAAAATCATTTACCTTTTGATTTGTTCGAGAACATTGTACGCGACTGCGCTGACCTCCAAGTGGATATAATCTACTTGTCAGGTCAGGGAGAGCCAACGTTACATCCTAGATTTTACGATATGTTACATTATCTTGAGAGCTCTTTTGCGATTACCATTAATTCTAACGGGACGTTTCCTCTTGAGCGTTGCCGGGATATCTTGCGTGCAAACCGTATTGTTATTAATTTGGGTGAGGCTGACCGGAAGAGTTATCAAGCCTTACAAGGTAAAGATTTCTTTGTTAAGGTCATTAAGAATATTAGGGAACTCTCCAGGCTCAGACCGCAATTTAACCCGGATTTTTGTATTGAAGTGGTTTTTATTACAACCCGTTTGAATATAGCTAGTTTGGCTAGAACAGAGAATCTTGTTAAGAAACTTGGTGTAGACGTTGTACGCAAAACAATAGGGGAGGCCAGTGAGTATAACCGTGATATTATGTTTGCTAGTAAAAGTAAGAATGAAGAAAATATTCATAAATGGTCTCCTTGTTTTTACGGATGGTTTTATAGCGCTATAAGACTTAATGGTGATGTGAATGTTTGTAATTTAACGCGACGTTCGACGATAGGGAATGTTTATAAGACATCTTTTAAAGATATTTGGGATTCCAACGCGTATTCTTTTGCGCGTACTTCAGCTTTGACGGGGAAACCGTTTATGAATAGTCATGAATGTGCAAATTGTCGTGCGGCTTTGCGTAATCAAGAGATTGTTGCACAGATGCAAATGTTTAATCGGGTTAGAAAAGTATGAAGGGTTTTCATACATATACAGGAATCGGATTTGAGATTGACAAGGATGCTGCTTGGGATTACATCCATGATGGATACCTGCTTAGTCCCCGAACAGTTCTTAAAGGACGAACGAAACACCTGCAGTCTTTGTTACCAGCCATTCCAGCGGATTCGAATAAACTTTCTTTAGAGGTTCAGGCAGCACTGGTAGCTGCTATGGGTGAGATGGTTGGTGAGAATCGAGCAATCATGTTCAGCGGAGGTTTCGATTCTATGTTAATAGGACTATTGGCGCAGCACTGCGGGGCGAAGGTGAGCGCCATAACTGTTCAATTTGACGATTTTAATCTTCTAACGGTGGCAGGGGCTGTTGAGTTTTCAAAAAAAGCAGGTATTATGCATCATAT
>JBAXBI010000257.1:0-2484 GCA_037142055.1 Candidatus Omnitrophota bacterium
ATTCGTAGAAAGGTTCTATTTTTGCAAGTGTAAGGGCAATACACAATACGGATGTTACAATAAAAGCAATCAGATATCCCGAAGAAATAAAATTAGTATCACGAATGGTATCAGTTCGGATGATAAGTTTTTTAAGTGTACTGGTTTCACCTTTTAGTCGAACAATGACATTTACAGGAATTGTTTTTTCAAGTTTTGAATAGAGTATATAAAGCTCTTTAATATTGGTAAGTAGATTTATTGTTTTAATCTTTTTGAAGAACCATGACTCGATGGTTATGGCGAGAGTCCTTAATTGATCAAGTCCGTCCTCCCGACTTCGTCGGTCAAAACGCTGAAAGCCCTATAAAATAAGGGTTTTCAAAAAAATCCAGGCACTACATTTATTTAGGGACCGCAAAAAAGGTTAAGCGGAAATGATTTGAGGTTTTAGGTCTCTCGTGATATCGAGAGCGGTGTATATTTTGTCAGCTTCGATTGTTAACTTAGAGGGTAATCGGTAGCGAAACTTGCTTTTTTTGTCGTAAAGAATACTCGCCTGAACGGACAACAGTTCTTCTTTTATCCGCTCAGGGCTTAGCTGTTTGTATCGAAGTTTGACCCGATAATGCAGTTGTTTCATGAGACAAAACGATGCAAACAGAATCGCCACATGTGCTTTGACTCGACTTTCCTTGAAGTGGTAAACGGGTCGAATGGATAAATCGGTTTTGTGAAGACGGAACGCTTCTTCAATCATCCAAAGCTCTTTGTAAAATCCAATGGCTTCGCCTGCACTAATTTCTTTCGCATTGGTAATAAGCCCATGGAGTCCATCCCAGGCTTCCGCTTCCTTGATCGTTTCTTCGTTTAAAACAAGCCGTCCTTCACCTTCGACTTTTAGGAATTTCTTGGTTCCATACCCCGTGATCAATTCCTTGATATTTGTTTTCTTTTTGAGTTTCTTTTCAAGCTTCTGTATTTGCTTGTCACGGTCATGTTTGTCCTTGCGGGCTCGTATCGCACTGTGATTGACAATGAGTCGTCCATGCTCATGTTCAAACTCTGCAATCCGCACATCCTCACTAAGCGTTGCATACTGTTCAGTATCTAAAATTTGTTGCACCATGCCCGTTTTCTGATTCTTCAGTCGAGCACCCACGACATACTCAAATCCATTGGTTACGAGTGCCTTCAGATTTTCTTCGTTAAAGAGACCACTATCCGCCACAAAGATGACACGATTGACACCATATTTTGCTTTGAGTTGGTTCAGACAAGGAATCAGAACATGGCCTTCGTACGTATCTCCCGAAAATACATCATAGCCAATGGGAAGCCCTTCCTTGGTTACCATTAACGCTAATACAATTTGCGGTTGATTAAATTTTAAGTCCTTGCTGTATCCATTCTTTCGGAATTCATCTTCTTCAAACGATTCAAAATACAGCGTGGTCACATCAAACAGTACAACATCTAGACTTCCCCCAAACAGTTTTAGCGTTTGCTGATAGACCGTATCCTTAAGCTTTTCTATGAGTTCCTCATCGACATGATCCATCATTCGATAGATCGCATTCACATCCAGTCGAACCCCAAAGGATCGCTGTAATATCTCCGTCGTTTTCAATTTACTTCGTGGATCCGCAAGCCGCGCCAGCACCACTTCTTTGAATATCTCACCCGATCGTTTTTTCTTCTCATCAAACAGTTTTCCAAGCTGCAACTGCTCGAATAGCGCCCCGTATACGTCATGTATGCCTTCAACCACTCGATCTTCTTCCTTCAAATTATGAAGATTAACATCGAAATTCTTCATGTCCTTATTCAGATCGGCCAATTTATTGGCCGCTTTCATCTCTGCAATCTCCTCAGGACTAAACAGCGAGGGCTTCGCCTCCTGGTCCATCTTCTCAATAATCGATTTTCCCAATAACTGTAGCTGGGCTAACTCTTGCTCATCCATCGCAATCCCTACATGTCGTACAATTTTTTGCGTAACAGCCGCACCTTTTCGAACAGATTCAACAATCTGTACCGACTTTCGTGGTGAGTTGGGTGTGGTCTTGATGCGGATAAACATATGCTCATTCTACCAAATACCCCACTATATGTAAATATGCAATATTTCACTAGGCACTACATCGAAGGGTTTAGCCTGTGGATAACTCATTAAGCCTAGTCATCACTGCTTACAGTTTTTACAAATTTACTGTTTATTGCCTAAAACCGACGAAGTCGGGAAATAGTTCTCACCCCTCTAAAATGGACTAATATCGACTTCAAGCAAGTCGGACGATTTAATTAAAGCAGGAAAAATAATTAGGTTTCATTGAGATTCTAAGCTATTGGTACCGATAGACTCCCGTGACGATGTATAAGATTATTGCCCATTCAGAAAAAAACACTAAGACTATTTCTCCTATTTTTGTAGAGATTTTAACTCATATCCAACAAAATGATAAACTAGCAGAAACGTCTGTTAGTTATTTAAGTCACTTTCTT
>JBAXBI010000258.1:0-2457 GCA_037142055.1 Candidatus Omnitrophota bacterium
GCGTTTACAATAATCGGAGTTAAAAGAAAGATACTAAAGAGAATTCTTATTTTCACAAGTTTACTGATCCCTTCTTAAATTTTCTACGATTGCTTTTCTTTAGAACCAAATTATTAGTTATTCTTGGGAATATCATTGATTTAGCATTTTTCAAATTAGAGGACAATCATACACAGATTCTTGATAAAGACTAACAACTAACAAGGCCTATTACGAAGGAATCATAACAATAACCTTACTTCCATTACTCATTGAACAATTACCAGCCGCATCTACAGCCATTACTTGGTACGTATACGTAGTGTTAGGCGTTACATTATGATCAATCCAAGTGAACCCTGAACTGTTAATATCAATGAGAACTTTATTACGAATCACATAATAATCCGTGCCCCCTATATTATCTATCGATGCAGTCCAATTTAACGTTACACTACTTGATGTAATGTAGGAAGCGGTCAAATTACTAGGAATAGTTGGAGGAGTAAGATCAAGAGTAACAGTAACGTGAATGGTCTTAGGGTAAATCTCGTCTTGATCAGTGACTACCAACTGATACTTTCCCATATGGCCTTCACAATCCCACGATAAATTGTATGTCCCAGTTTTTACATAATATCAGTAGTGGCCGGTTAACTCGGCCTTAAGTTTTATAACTCTATATTTTTTATTATGTTATGCACGAAAACCTTTTAATCGATTTGAATTCAATTGCGTGTTATTTTGACGTTCCTACCTATAAAGGATCGTCGAATGAACACAGACAAAACAATTTTTTCTCAAGACATGGAATTCTTACCACTGTACGAATTCCGCAAATGTGTTGCGCGTTATCAAGGCGATTACAGGATCAACAATTTTTCCTGCATGGATCAATTATTATGTATGGCCTTTGCCCAATTGACTTATCGCGAAAGTTTGCGCGATATCCAAGCTCCAGAATAAGAATGCGGAATCGAAAAAAAACGGGTAGTCGTTAACGCCAGCGAACCTGCAAACCTGTTGAAATATTGATACTTGTAAAACTCTACCGAAAGCGGAGCACTGGCTACTTAATTTCTTTAGGCGATCCCCATCCGCCCCACATCGAATCATTCGGATAAACATTACGAATCTGAAAAATTCTTCCACTATCAGAGTTCTTTGATTCTTTAATTATTTTCTTAATGTCTTTTGCGGGCACATAAATTGAATAGTTATAATATTCCCCTATAGTAGTAAAATTAATTTTGGGCCTAGGAATGCAAGGGAAACTCTCCCATGCAGGTGGAATCTTCCCCGAGTTTGACTTATACAAAATCTCTAATTGTTCCGATTTCCACAATTTAGCATCATTTGATTTAAATGACTTTGCAGTCTCAAAAACATGTCTTATAAGTTCAGGCAGCCTTTGGACATCCTTATCTTGCCAGAAGCCTGACTTAAAATGCACTTCGTTCTCTTTATCAAAAAAGTAAGGCGTCGGCGTATCCACTCGAATTTCTTTAGAACGACCTTGGTCAAAAAAGTGGAATTCATTCCTAACCCCTTTAAAAGACATGTCGCCTTCTATGACGCTGTACACAGCTTCCATTTGAAAAATTCTTTCGTCAATCAGTTTTGATTTCAATTCCTCCAGACTTTTCTGGTCAAGATTGACAAAATAATAAGGTGTTGAAAGATAAGGATCTTTCCTGTAGAGGACCAAACCGTTTTCGTAAACTATAAAAGTCGGATCAAGCGGTGCCTGCCTCCAAATAGTTGGGTCATCCTCGACTAAAACGAAAAGCGGTTTCGGCCCTTTATAAACATCATTTATTGCAAGCTCACTGCCCATTACGAGCGGAGAGGCAATAATGCAGCTGAGGAAAATCACCCAAATATTTATTCTGCCGATTCTCACTTGATCTCCTTTATCTGGTTCGCCTGAGCGTCAACTTAGTAAAAAATACGGCTAGTCGTTGACGCCAGGCGAACCTGCCAAATGCCTGAAGCCACACTGCTTATAAAACTTTACCGCAAACGAAGCATCGGATGGCAAATATCGCTTGGCGAACCCTGCAAATAATTTATTTGCCGTGACTAACCCTTAAGATTTTGCCATCGTCTTTTGAAATTTCTATTACAGCCACGCCGCCAACACATCTCTGCCCTTCAGGACAAGGCAAAGTGCCTTCTACAATCCAAATACCATCTTTCAGTTCTGCTTTTAATGGCTTTTCATCAGCTATCGTTTTTTCGCTATAGATCGGGATTAGAACTGCTTCTGCAATTTTAACAGCTGTTGCCTGATCAGGCACATACCCATTCTCGGGCTTGTAAGAATGTTTCTCCGCTGCCGAAAGAAATGAAACAGAAAAGAACACCATCATCAATGAAAGGATTATCGTCTTTTTCATAATTCACTCCCTCTCAGGTTCGCGGGTTCTGTCAAAATTTTTTAATCTTTTTTAATCTTTTTTTTCTTATCTTTAATAC
>JBAXBI010000259.1:0-2452 GCA_037142055.1 Candidatus Omnitrophota bacterium
TGCCTTAGTAAATAACTCAATAAATTTTTCAGCAAAAACATCAAAGACTTTGCGCCTTACATCTGGTTTATTTTTCAATAACCATAAGTCAATCTTAAAGAACAAATAACAACCGACCTCAAATAATGTGCAATCAGTACGAAAATCCTTCTCTATCTTTTCTAATACCAATGCGTTTGATAATTCCGTACTATTAGATGAGGAGCCAACTAAACCGCCATCATCTGTCTTTTTTCCCTTCTGAATAAAGGTAAGTAATCCTCCGTAAATTATAGCTATGAATGCTCCATCTACCGTTACCCCGTCCGTGCGAACAGCTACTCTCTTCATCTCATCTTCTGTCCATCTCCTAATATATGAACTATCACGATTTATCCCAAACCACTGCTTGTCATAAGCGTCTTTATTTAAGCGAAAAGATTTGCTCATTTTTAACAAGATAATCAATATCACTATTAAAACTGCTACTAAAAGAATACTCATTCTTTGCGTCCTTTATTGGCCCCTTCAATCACACAATCATTACAAACTGTCCATAGGATTGAATAGCCTGCGATACTACCTAAATAAAAAGCGTGCAAGGCCACTATCCGAGAATTAAATTTCAAAAATCGGTTTAGATTTATTTTATTAACAACAACCTCCGCCGAAATTCTCGCCCTCTATTTCCATTTAAGGTTTCGCATTTGTTTGAACTTCTTTAGTTAATTCTTTGCCGTCCCTCAGAAAAGTAATAGTAACTTTTTTACCATTGACCGTGTTTAATAAATCCGAAAGACCCTTTGTATCCACAACTTCAAAATCATCTATTTTCTTAATAATGTCGTTTACAAAGAAATCTGCGTTGAAAGCAGGAGTGTTTTTAATTACTCCAGTAACAACAACCCCTTTATTACTGCCAATCTGTTTTCTTAATTCGTCAGTTAAATCTTTCCACATTAACCCCAATACTAAAGGGGCCGTTCTTTTTACCCAAAACGACGCTAAATAATTATACCGGTCGACACTATACGGAAGATAGTCTGTTTTTGAACCATAAGTAGTCGATTGAGCAGACACATTTGTAGAGCCTATCATCCCCATGGTGGTTGTTGTTTGGGTGTTTGGAAGAGTTATAGGAATAACGCCGGACTGCGTGTCTTTGTAATCTCTATACAGTAGTATTTTTTCTGCGTGAATTTCTTTACCCAACTCTATTGCTTGCTCGTCAGGCGTATTCCCCGCCCAGAAAGAAGATATCCCAAGAAACTCATAATTATTTTCTTTCATCTTCATAACATCTGCCTTCTGGTCTGCTCCCCCATTAATAATTTCGGGGTCTGCCGTAGGAATGACTGCCAATCCTGCCTTAAACGGGTCAACACCTTTTGTTCCGTCTTTATAATATTTTCTGTATAGATTTGTTGCACACCCACATAAGCCTAAACATAAGACTAAACTCAACATAGCAACGAACGTTCTTTTCATGTCTTCTCCCTTTTTTCCCGAGATTCTCCGACGTAACCATTCTGCGAACTGAGAATACTACAACAGTATCAAGCTGCTAAAGTTTAATGTAAATACCCCTCTAGCTATTTCAACGCATAATATTGGAAAAAGTAGAATCGGTCAATTTTAATTAGTCAAACACCACCACCCCATTAGAAATTCTACGGGCACTTATCTACTCTGAACAAAATTGCCCTGCTCAAACCGCTTCAACAATAGCCTAAACAGTCGAACGCCAAGAAATCAAATCGAACATTCGTTTGAGTCTTCTAAAAGCGATTTCATTAGAAGCCTTAACATGCACCACCTTCCCCCTTAATACTTCTTTAAATTTCTCCAGCCCTGAGGATTTCTTAAGCTTTAACGGGCCAAAGCTCTTCTCAAACGCCGGTATCTGACTAAGAGGGCCTGAAACAATACAATTATGAAGAATCGCTTTCAGCTTATCCCGACGGACTCTTGGCAAACTAATTTTTGATTCATTAACAATGTACCCCGTTACTTCTTTTCTTTCTCCCTTTCCCTTTAGAACACACTTACTTCTTTCCGCCGAAAACCCCTCCAGCTCTATGGCCCTGATAATCAGCTCTTTTAAATCAGAAATGTCTGAATTTGATGATACTGTAATGTCGTCTGAATAGAAAGTATGCACTCCCCTTTTCTCAAATTGCAAAATATGGCTTATTCTCCTGTCCAAATTAATAAGCGCAATACATGACAACCTTGGACTAGTGGTGTAGCCATGCGGTAAACAATAATCAATAGTAACCAGCCTTGTAAGAATTGCCGATTCCTCTTGTGCGTGACCCAACGAGATAAAGATTTTTCGCACTCGCTCATAATGAATGGATGGAAAGAACCTGCTAATATCAAATTTTGCGACGTATTTCTTGCCGACATGACAACGGGCATTAGTCAAAGTGGAGTGTTTCTTTACATAGCCATGCATTGACGGTGGCAAAAC
>JBAXBI010000260.1:0-2433 GCA_037142055.1 Candidatus Omnitrophota bacterium
AGGACGAATGGTTCTCAGCCATTAAACACCGGTTCAAATCCGGTTGGGGCTACCAAATATAAAAACCCGCCAACCAGCGGGTTTTTTATTTTCCGTTCAAACCACCCAAAATCAACATAACCTCTACGAAATTAACGGATTAACGGTTGAAGTTACTTCAACGTTAGTCAACACCTCTCAACACCTGCTTTATCGGTATTTTGACGATATTGGTGGTGGTTTGGTGGTGAAATAGATAGGAGTGGTTATGCATACTCAGGAAATGCCTATGTCTTCGGCCGTATCGACGACCGATCAATCTGTTAGCAAAGCACAATTTTTTAATGAGTTGTTCGGAAAGTTTTTACAGGAATCAAATGGGTACATCGAAACAAGAGAATTGATCCCTAACGAAAAGACACCCATTCGCAGGTTTCACAAGACCATTAACGAGATCGTCCAGCATGACCCTGTCGGCAATTATTTCTTTGGTGTTTGCCCTAGAACCATAGAGAGCGGCAAAGAAAAAGATATCGAGACCATCGTTACTCTTTGGGCCGATTTGGATATCAATCCAGACGAAGCCATAAAGAAACTGGCTGATTTTCCTTTAGAGCCTTCCATTATTATCGGTTCAGGCCGAGGATTGCATTCTTACTGGCTATTAAGGACTCCTGAGAAAATTAAGCCCAACACAAAGGGAGTTCTCAAGGGTCTGGCCATTATGTTAGACGCTGACCGCGCCTGCCACGATTTATCAAGGATGTTGCGGGTTCCCAACACAAAGAATTTAAAATATCAGCCCCCAAGGGATGCCCAGATTATCAAGTTTGAGCCAGAGATCAGGTATAACCTCAGTGAGTTTGACGCTTATGCGGAAGAAATGCCGAAAAAGTCTGAAGTGCCTGTCCATTCCCCAAGAGCGCAACAGGCCGTTGACCTTGAAGGCTTGGGACTAAGCGAGAACATAAAAAACCTGATTCAGGAAGGGAAACGAGACGGGGATGCGTTCAAGTCGCGCAGTGAGGCCGATTTTAAGGTTGTGTGTGCTTTGCTCAATAGAGGCTGTTCTGATGCCGCCATACAGGCAATTTTTGATAAGTATCCCATTGGGGAAAAGTATAAAGAGCACGGGATCGCTTATCTCGAACGCACTATCAAAAGTGTGAAACAAAAAGCCGTCCAACAGGAACCAAAGACCACTACAGAAGACATCCACGATCAGTCAACGCAGCTTAACTCAACAAAGGCTGTGAATAGTTTTTTAAGTCGCCACAAGATTATTTTTTCTGGGCATAACTTTTACGAATATAGAGATGGATGCTATAAAAAAGTAAACATTGAGATGGTCAAGAGATGGCTAATGGATTTAATTGGGAACAGCTTATCAAAGCATGAAGCTGAAGAAATGATTTACTTTCTTCAGGCAGCGGTATTCGTTGACGTTAAAGACCTGAACAACACCGAGTATTTAAATGTAAAAAACGGTCTTCTTGATGTAAACAGAAGGATTCTGCTACCGCATAGCCCCAAGGTGTACTCAACAATTCAATTGGATGTCAATTACGATCCTTCGGCCAAATGTGAAAAATGGATCGCAACCCTTAAGGAAATATTCCCATTCTCCGGTGAAGAAGAAAAGATCGGCGATCTTCAGGAGTTCTTCGGCTTATGTTTTACCAAAACAGTCAAATATACGAAAGCGTTACTGTGTGTTGGGGAAGGCGCCAATGGAAAAAGCCTTATTCTCAGCGTGCTCACGAAATTATTGGGAGATGGCAATATTACCGCTGTTCCACTTGAGAAATTCGACAATACCCATTATTTGGTCAACCTTTTCGGGAAGCTGGCGAATATAAGCATTGAAACCAATGCCAAGTCTGAAGTTTATGACAGTATGTTTAAGGCGGTGGTTTCCGGGGATTTGATTCAGGCGGATCAGAAATTTAAGCCGTCCTTCCAGTTCAATCCTTTCTGCAAGCTCATATTTGCAACCAATAACCTGCCAAGGGTGGATGACAAGACTGATTCTTATTTCCGACGATTAATAATCGTAAGATTTAACAAGCAGTTTACGGAAGAAGAACAGAATAAAAACCTAAATGACGAACTCCTGCAGGAGTCGGAAGGGATACTGATCTGGTGTCTCGAAGGCCTAAAAAGATTGAACGCACGGGGCAGGTTTGAGTTAAGAGCGTATCTTAAACAGGAGATCAACGAGTATAGGGTTGAAAATAATAATGTATTGAGCTTTGTGGAAGAGGAGTGCGAGCTGACCCCCTGCGCTTCGGTCAGCATCGGGGTATTATTTAACAACTATAGGAAGTGGTGCGAGGATAGCGGGTATATGCCGTTGGGTAAAATAAAGTTTGGCAAGGACCTTAGAAGGCAATTTCGCGGCGTTACAAGGGAGACAACTACTGATGGTGCCTGGCTCCTAAGCGGAATTAGGCT
>JBAXBI010000261.1:0-2427 GCA_037142055.1 Candidatus Omnitrophota bacterium
ATTTAATAATATTATTAATGTCATTCTAATCTATTAGACATATAAAATGCAAGAAAAGTTCCCTTTAAGATACACTCTTCATCCAATGCTTTCCCCCTAAAATCCTTGCGACTAACATACTTGAAACATTATCTCCCACTGAATTAATCATCGTAGCTGGTGGATCAACCAAGGTTCCAATCATAGAGATAATAGGTAACGCTTCAATTGGAAATCCGTAAAGCATAACAATAAGAAGCTCTCCTAAGAAACCTCCACCTGGAATGCCTGCCATAACAGTACCACTTAATAAGGCAACCCCAACAGCTGTAATAATAACCAACGGGCTTGAAAAATCCATGTGAAATAAACCAAACAGCAACGCAATCTTTAATATTGCTGCAAGACAAGATCCTTCCATATGAATCGTTGCTCCCATAGGAATAATAATTTCTCGAATATCCTCTGGAACTCCAGCTTTAGCAGCAGCTTCAAGATTGGATGGAATAGCGGCTACCGAGCTTCCTGTCGCCCAAGCCGTTAAGGATACAGGAATGATATTACGCCAGAAACTTTTTATCCCTGAAAAACCCGAAGCCAGGTAGGCATAAAAAGAAAAAGCAGTAAAGAAATATAGCAGAGCAACAGGGTAATATAAAGTTATCGCCCTTGCATAGGTTCCCAATAACTGCGGGCCAAAAACTCCTACCAGATAAGCAAAATAAGCCCCTAATCCAATAGGCGCATATACCATAATTAAAGACACTACCTTGGTCATCACCTCATTGGCACTGACTAAGAATCCTGTAAAAGCTTTAGCCTTTTCCCCTACAAGAGACGCTGAAAGCCCAATAAGAACAGCAAAAATAATCAAGGCTAACATATTTTTCTTAGACCAAAGCTCAGGAAAATCAGAGACAGTTAACGCTTTAACAATTTGCTCAGAAACCTTCACCTGATCTGGATGGAACCCTGCGGGAAGCGCCACTTGTATCCCTTGAGCTGGTGGGAACCACTGAACACCAACAATCATAACAAGGGAAGCCACAATGCCAGTTGAAATAAAAACAACCATCATCCATCCCATAATCTTTCCTAAACGTGCTATATCCTTCATCTGAGCCACAGCACAGGAAAGAGAAAAGAATACCAATGGGACAACCACCATAAAAAGCAAATTTAAGAAAATATCCCCCAGAGGCTTTAATAGAACAGCATCTTTCTTAAAAACAACTCCAATAAAAGACCCTATAGCCATAGAAGCTATTAAAGTTAATGAAAACTTATAGGAACCAAGGAAGGATTGTTGAGAACTGTTAGACATTCTTTAACCAATCATTAAGACCAAATAGATACCAAAGATTAGAGGCTATATGAATCCCCTGTTCTTTTTGACTAAGCAGAAACTCGTGCGCTTCTTGAGGACTTACCAAAAACACTTGAATATCTTCTCCCGCTTCAAGTTCTTGTTTAGGATGTTCATTGATAGGATCATTTTCATCCACATGAACACAAACAATATAGGCGCTATCATCCACCAAGGATGCCCCTGTTTTAAGAATAGGGCTTACAGAAACTATTTTACCAATATAACCAGTTTCTTCTTTTAACTCAACCAGCGCATGCTGGGGGTCATTAAAACCTAAACCAGCAGGCAGTGATAGAATATACCCATCTATAGCCGGACGATATTGCTTAATAAGAATAATACGATTGGACGGAATTAAACGAGCTAGGACCACTACTCCAACGGAAGATTTCTTACGACGAATACTTTCCCAAACCACCTGCCTGCCGTCTTTAGCCTGACAGACGCTCTCATGCACAGAGAGCCATTGACCTTCATAAACGCTACGTTCAGAGATTTTTTTCATATAAACATAAATTTCCACGCCCTCACGGACGTGGTATTTTGACGTTCTCAAAAGTCAAGCTTCGCTTGTCCTCGGTCTTCATCCCCCTGGTGGCGAATATATGCTGCGATCACTTGTTCGTTGACTCCAACCGTTGAGACAAAATACCCTACACTCCGCATTCCAGCCTTTTTTGGGTACAGTTTCTTCAAAAAGAGGTACTTCTGCCTAAATAACCGCGCCGTATTCGCTTTCAACACATTCACCACCCAGCTTACCGCCCTCTTCAGGGGGATGCTCATCAACAGGTGAATGTGATCTTCATCGCAATTCGCTTCTTTGATCGCAATGTCTGGATACACTCGCGTGATTCCCATGCACGCCTTCTTCAAATACTCACCCATACTTTTGCGAAAAATGTTTCTCCGGTATCGGGCGCCCAGTTTACCACACCCTCAACCTCCTACCAAGGAATCGCTTCATCCCCGGGCTTACGCCGGGGGTATTTTCGCGACAATAAAAAAGCAGACCCAAAAGGGACTGCTTTTTTATTGGTTGCGGGGACAGGATTTGAACCTATGACCTCCAGGTTATG
>JBAXBI010000262.1:0-2413 GCA_037142055.1 Candidatus Omnitrophota bacterium
TGATTGCTGATTCGGTCCGTTACCATCTCTCAATTAAAACATCATTTTCTTCTTTTATCTTTTGATCCAATCGTTTTTGTAAATCTCTTAACTTAGCCTCATGTTGAGTTGTATCCATGGTATCTGCCTCAGATATAATGTGATGACAGAAGCCAATGAATTCTGTCGCCTTAACAAGAGCATCTCTTTCACGATTAAAAGACTTTCCCAAGTTAGGATGAACGCTAGCTCCACTTACAAGCTTTTTAAGCGCATCCTCCAAACGATTAGCAAGTACCAACTGCATCGCATCGTAGAAAATAATATAGGGAACAATGTTCTCCAAGCTTCGTGCAGGATCCATACTAAAGGATCTCCTAATGAAATCTTGATCTACGGATTCAGCTCTAAATCCAAGAGCTTCGGTGAATTCTAGAAAACTATTAATATTGACCAACACATGAGTTAAAGAAGTTCTCACACGTCCCTTTTGTGCTATCGCTTGAGCTAAAAGTGTCTGTTCTTCTTCCGAAACCTTCTTAAGACGATTGCCCGTTAAAAGAGCTTCGTAAACTTTTTTATCTTCCACCGGATATAATCCATCAAAAAGGAAGAACCGCAACTTTCCATCATCAGCGCTTGAATCTTCAAGGTAAAGCTCCCATTCGCCTTTAGTATTTAAGCTAACCTCCAGATAAGGTAAACCTTCTGTGTTCTTAAGTACTTGAGCTTGTGTATAAGCACTATCAATATTTAATAATCTCATCAACCCTTCATCTTCAATCAATGGCGCATACCCTGACTCGGAAAGCACCACGAGATTATAAGGATCCATTAAATCAATATGCTTCGAGGCGGCAACTGACATGGGATCAAAAACTTTTTTCACTACTTCTACAAGCCCACCTACTTGATTGATTTGGGTGGATTCTTCCTTTGTTGGGATCATTGCTCGCCTAGCCAAAGAGAAATCAACAGCCTGACGATACAATCTTGCAACCAGTTGCCGTTCCTTTTCATTGCTAGGTTTATTTGATTTTACTCTTCGTGATCCAAGTATTACCGAGCTCCATTCCCAAGGAATCTGTAAGCTAAAGAATGGCTCCCCGCCATGCTCTCTGGCCATATGGGGACGGGCCTCCTTCAGGGCCACTTCGATGGTGTTCGCTAAATATTGAACTTCTTCCATCTCTTCATGACCTATCTTCTTTGATGATTGAACGCATAAATGTTCTATATCTATGATCTTTCTGTTATTACACATCCACTGATTCCTTACAACAGCTCGCAAGTCCGCGTACGTTGGTTCTCTTAAAATGCGGGTAAAGGTACGAAGCAACTCATCAGGATTTTTTTCCTGCTTAAGTTCACTAAGCCAAAACGTAACAAAACGGGCCATATCACAAATACGGATAGCCAACAGATTATGTCTAGGGCTAATTTCTTCTATGTTCGCTTCCAAGGAATCTGCAGCCTTCCAGTTGGCTTGCACAACTTGTGCCTTTTCTTCTGCCGTTGCCTTAGGTAATAATCTATCTACTAACCCCATTAGATCTTCCTGTGAATTGAAATAGATCTGTGCGCTTCCTGGTAAGAAACAAACTGGTGCGCCTTCAGTGCTTGTTCTCCAATTGCTAATTTCCCATCTTGATTGATGGCTCAACATATCCAGCGTCTGCTCCCAGTTACATTCAAGCGCCTGGACTTCTTTATAAGATAAAGGACGATCTAGATTGGTTGGGTCAAAAGCAAATAGCTCGACTACTTTTTGAGTACTGCCTTCTTTAAATAACACTCGAATAAGTGCATAACCGCAAGGTAAAGGAAGAAGGTCTCTGCTGATAATCTCAGCCCGACGTAAACGGCCAGCTAAGTCTTGAGGAGATATCGTTGGTGTCATTTTAAGTTCATGAAAAGCGCGTATTAAATGGAACGAAGGTTTGTGGGAGACCGCGCATGTAAATGGTCTTAACCAGAAAATGTTTTCTCTCTTTTTTCGAATATCATTAAGAGATGTTTCAAAGATCTTCTTAAATGCACTTTCAACTAACCCCATCACTTTATTATATTGAAGTTCTCCTGGCGCAACCCGAAGAGTATTGTTAAAACTTGATAAAACATGCGTATCTCGACGGCTATAACTGTCGACTGGAAGAGGTTCTAAAATTTCTTTGGTCTTCAAATCAGGAATACTGGCATACATGGTCAAAATAGCTTCATAGAACCTCGGTAAAATAGCATCCGCCGCTTGCTGTAAATGATCTTGTATACCTATTAGAACGGCATCGCCCCCTGTAAATTGCCCAGCAACACATTCATCGGCATGTTGACTGGAGTCGAATTCTCAGGAACTGCTGCGTCGCCATCGGCCAATACCAATTGCCGCTCTTCAGTCGCGACGCCAATCACCGCAAACGGGCAACGCTCACGCTCA
>JBAXBI010000263.1:0-2390 GCA_037142055.1 Candidatus Omnitrophota bacterium
CAACCAGCGGTGGTGGCAGGATTTCCCTCTCTGACTATCAGGGGCACAACGTCATGTTGTTTTGTAGATAACACAGAAAACCAATTTCAGTCAATTCGATTAATGCCACCACTCCCCAAATAAGGGGCCAGAATACGGCCAGAACTCGCCACAATGGGCCAGGACGCAACGGAGTGATTCAGACAACACGAGACAACGCCCGCAGTCTAAAAATCCGTTGTGGAAAATTCACGGCTCGGCTAGATTCCAACCATGAATGAAATAATGAGCCTGATTAAGGATTACCAATTAGACGTTTGTCCCGAATGTGGTTGGACAGAAAACAAAATCAATATTGAATCGGAAAAAACATCCGGTGAAGTTGGTTCCGGTGAATGTCGAAATCCAAAATGTGGGATAGGCTGGGTAATTGAACTGCCGGAAGAATAAACACAACGCCCCCCACAGATTCAACCTGCAAGGGGGATGTCTAAACCACGTTCACCCGTCATTTCTTGAAATAGTGAATTGCAGTCTTTTTTAACCCCTGCTTGTCTTTCTTGGTCAATAATCCCTTGCTCTCCATACCATCCAGAAATGAAACAATGGTTTCGAGTTTTCCCTTAAATTGTTTGACTAAATCACCCTTGGATTTAGAACTATCACCAAGAAAAGATAAAACATTTGCTTCCGTCAATTCCTGCTTGGCTACCTTGACAGTTTCAATTGAATCAGTCGAATCAGTAGAATCAGAATCAACGCCATATTTTTCCAACAGCTCATTTATTTCTTCTAATTGCTGAAGAATCTTCTTTTTGGTTTCAATGGCTTTAAGAACATTCGCCACCCCTTTGATTATCAATTCATCCGTAGTAATAGGAGCCACCGCAGGAGTTATTGTTTTAACAACTTCTTTCTTTGTCATAATGTAATTTGTTTGTTTGGTTAAATGAGACAATGGAAACAATTATCAGACTATTCAAACAACGCAAGAAAAAACCCAACCTGAGAGGCTGGGTTAAAAAGTGTCAATTAAAGTAGGTGGTTTAAATGATTCTTTTAAAAGCCCTATAATCAGACTGTATGAATTTTATAAAGAAGATAGGGCTAAGGTGAAAACAGTTTACCAAATAGGAACTGCTCTTGAAATCTCAATATCAATTGAGTCATTGGAATACTGGTCATAAACATCCAACAATGCTTCTACGCTAGGTTTGCCCTTGATTATATTGTCAAAATCAGTTGAGGTTAAATCAATGCCTTGTGGTTTCTGGTACATATTTTTATTGGCTGGGTTAGGGCTCACATACGAAGTCTTAACAACGCCACAACCACTGCCAGACGCACCATCTAATGGCTTTCGCAATATGGTAGGTAAACCGCCATCCACTTCGCCTGTACTATTCTTTTTCTTAAATAACACACGGCCTGAATCAAAAGCTAAGTAATATCCCTGTGAGACTATAAAGTATGGAGTGGCTGAGGATTTTTTAACTAATGGCTCATAGGTTTTATATGTCGCCTCTAATTGCATATTCTTGCCTAAACCCTTTAACATATCAATTTTATTCACAGCCGAATCAGTAGTATTAGTAAGTATCTGATAATCAGTCTTATCAACACCAGTCTGGTCATGGGTATATTGTGTGGGTTTTATTTTACTAACATTCTCCGCAGGGTTAGAAATCTTTTCGGTTCTAATTACTCTGCCGTTATTGTCTATCTTAAATGTATTTTTCATAATGTTTTCTCTTTTCTATTTGTTACCGGTTTTAACGGTCTATTATTGTTTATAGAAAATGCTTAATGCTCTCTCTACTGTATATATAGTGAGTCAATAGAAAAAAGAATCGCTTAAAATGAAAATACTTTAAGGAGTGGCTAAAACATGGCTGGTGCTGGTTTGATTAGTAATAAAATCAGAGACTAAATCACTGTATATCGGATTATCTTTTAACTGCTCATAATGGTTAATGTAATTCACCTTGGCCCAGACATTGGGGAATAGTTCTTTTTGAACCTCAAGGCTAAGATTAACACCCTGTACAATGTCGCAGGGAATACGATTTAAGACGCCTGATTTGGTCTTGGTAAACATTTCCTTTGTTGAATGGTTATACGTCGCCCATACCCCATTGCCGGTGGTTGCCGTGATTATATCAACGCCAATTTGTAGTTTGTTTTTTCTCATGCTTATAAATATTAAGTTGTTACTGATTCAGTTAAATTATTTGTTTGGAATAAAGACTCTAGTTTCAGGACACATTTAAACCCGAATTGCTCCTCGCAGAGTTCTTTAATCTTCGTGCTCACACAGTTTGCCTTGTGGATTAAGTGCTGGTCATTTGTATTACCAAAAATTGAAAAGCCGTCGTATTCATAATGTAAATAGACATTTTTTAATTCTGTAA
>JBAXBI010000264.1:0-2387 GCA_037142055.1 Candidatus Omnitrophota bacterium
CTTCAGCTCATTAAGCCACGCAAAATAATCTTTATCAAACGTTAAGATCGACTCCATAGCCATCTATATTAACACATTTCGGCACGTTGAAACATGGACGAGTTTATGCACATATTGTGATTGGTTTTTCAGAACAAAGAGAGATGCCACCGTCTGTCCAAAACACGGCCGTTTTTATTGCTAAGCAGAGGAAGTGACCGCAAGCATGCATGCAATTGTTTGAATTCTTTGCCTCAAAAGTTACTGAACTCGACGATACACTGAGTCAATTTAAGGCCTGAATCTCCCGATTGAACGTATTTGAAGTTCCGATAAAAGTCTTTCTACTGCGTCATCTGTAAGTTTAACTCCCTCGATTCGCGTGGAGGAGCCTACGGATTCGATCGTTGCAATCTTACGCACACTAATCCATTTGTCGGGGCTTAAGTCTTTAAGGAAAGCCCAGCTACCCTTAAACTCATCTATCTCAGAAACGGCCACCAATATTGACTCCGTGATAGTAATTTTATGATTTTTCATGGGTTGCATTGTAATGCATGTCAATAAACATGTCTATAAGTGTCAATAAGCGCGACAAGAAGCAAGGCTATCTTAGGGTGTACAGAAAATATGAGGGGGAATAAAATGTTACAAGAAAGTGTGAGATCAAAAGGGATTATTGTAGGACTTGGGAAACGAAGAGGGTTCTTCTTTGAGCCGCTGTTCAGAGCTAAAACCGTCATAATCCTCGGACAACCTGTTTGGAGAAAGGTTGCATAAATGATAAGGACGTTGAGAGCCTTGATTTGTACTCATAAAATAACCAATAAGAAATATAGAATTTCGGTTGAGATGGTGGATGAGATTTAAGCAAGAATGTGATGACGCGTCAGGCAGTGGAAGGGGTAAGGTGCACCGATTATGCCAATGATTCCTATAGGCAACGTGTTGCCACATGTTCAAAATCTTCGATCCGTGAAAATTATTAAAGAAGATGAGCTACCAAAAGGTGAATTTGGGCTTAATGAATTGTACTGTAATGATGTGAATTGTGATTGTCGCCGAGTCATTATTTCGGTATCCGATGAGAATAACATCTATGCAACGATCAATTATGGATGGGAATCTCAAGATTTCTATCGCAAGTGGTCTACGAACATTGATGAAGACATGAAAGGTCCAAGCCTAGAGCTATTTGGACCTCAAAGCGAATATGCGAATGCTTTTCTTCGCCTGTTTAAGGAGTTCGTGACGCATGATCTGGGCTACGTAAAACGACTCGAGAGTCATTACATCGAGTTTAAACGGGCTCTTAAAAAAATGCCGGAATGGCACGCTAGCGATGAAGAAGCGACGAGGATTCCCATTACTAACGGCATCCATATCGGGCGTAATGAGCCCTGTCCCTGTGGAAGCGGTAAAAAATACAAAAAATGCTGTTTAGGACAAGGGACGCCGTCAAAATAAAACACACAAAAGGGATTCAAATGGCCATCATTCAAACGCTAAACTCTAAGAAAACAACCGACGAAAAAATATATCAATTTAAGATTTACTTAATTGATACGGATGTATGGCGAGTCATACAAGTACCTGACACGTATACCTTTTATGATTTACATGTTGCCATACAGAACGCAATGGGTTGGACAGATAGTCACCTTCACTCTTTTGAAATAAAAGACAAAGGCAATCACGTTATTCGTATCGACAATCCCTATCCCAATGAATTTGAAGAAGGGGAGCCACTTATCGATACGGAGGTTTACATTAAAGACTATCTCACTATAAAAAAGAGAATCGCTCTTTATGAGTACGATTTTGGGGACTGTTGGACGCATCAGGTCTATCTTGAGAAAATTATGGATAAAGCCGAAGGTGAAAAATATCCCAAATGTATTGATGGACATTTAAGTTGTCCGCCTGAAGATTGTGGCGGAATTGGCGGCTACTATGACTTAGTGGAACTTGTTAAACTTGCTCATGATTTGAAGATAAATATCAAAAAACTAGAGAATGAAGATTACCAAGAAGAACTTGAGGGATTAGACGAAGACATCAACATTGATACCTTGCTCTGGTTGGATGGTTGGCAACCCGACAAATTCTCGTTGAAATCCGTAAAATTCGAGAACCCCAGAAAACGATTAAAGGAAACGCTTGAGCTTTAGTTTGGGTTAAACAACTATTCCCTTGAAATTTGCCCCTATTATACGTCTGCATTAAATGGTTCCTATGGGAAAACTAACAGGAGCCGATCCGGCAGCACCAACCCAAGGCGATTATATGGGTCTCATTCGTATTCATCATCAATACTTGAGATAAGGACATTTGGCCGTTTTGGCGAAGACATTCTTCGAAAGTTGAAACGAATCCACTTCACCTCGGAGAACTACGAAGATAATCAG
>JBAXBI010000265.1:0-2367 GCA_037142055.1 Candidatus Omnitrophota bacterium
TCTCTTTCATGGCAGGGGTTGAAAGAGTCAATAAAGTCAACCACCAGACTAAAATAGCGGAAACTAAATGAATGATTATATTAAAAAGATGGTAACCGAACACATCCAACTGATGAAAATGATAATTTATAGCAAGAGAGAGATCGGTAATAAAACGGCAAGGCCAGAAATTCCATATCGCTTGTAAATTTGAAATGTCTCTTATAGGTATAAGGTTGATTACAAGAGTCCCGTCATCAAAATGAAACGAAGAGTAGAAACTGTTGGAATAAACTATAAACCCTAAAATTGATATTAGAATAATTGATAAAAATCTAAAATAAGGAAATATTAACATCAATTTTTATGCCTCAAAAATCTCAAAGCCAATCCCAGGACTGAGATTTCACAGTTTGTTCAGTAATTCTTTGTAAATAATTAGCAGTTCCTTCATCAATTTGTGAAGGATAAGATATTCCTATAGGACTATCGTGAAAAAGAATGCTATAAAAAACGCAAGCAGTCAAATATGTCCCTATCAAGCTTGGGTGTCTATCATCTGCATATAATTCAAGCTCTGGCTTATCCGAACGAACCTTCTGCCAAACCACCCCCACTGGAACAAGAATTCCTTGATTTTGTTGGGCCATTTGAATGTAGCTAGGATTAATCTTCTTTTGCATTCCTTCATAAGTAGCCAACTCAGGGAAAATCTTAATATTTTCTTGATCTCCATCTTTGAGCGCCATCGTCATATAAAAAACGACTCGTGTTTTAGAATTGGACTGCTTTATTAATTGGCTTAGTGTTTCAGCGTAAGGGTACACTTCTCTTGACACTTGCTCCTTAGAAAAAGCCGGTAGCTGACTTTGTTCCTGCAAAACAACAAAATCCCATTTAGAATGGTTAATTTTATCTTTAAGCACCGGATCTAAAGCATGCTGAGATAATTTATATCCCCCTGGAGCATACATATCGTTTTCCATAACAAAATTCCTGGATTGAGCTATTTGTGAAATCATTTTGGGAAGATCGTTGACATAGGTTAGGCTATTACCGACAAATAGAACACGGATCTTCCCCTGTTCAGCGAAAGAATTCTTAAAAGAAAGTAATAAAGAAATAAAGAAAACGAAACAAACAACCCAATTACATTTCAATAATGAATATCTCTTAGTCTTCATTGCAAAACCCCTAAAATCATAGATTAAAATTAAAGAAACGCGGGTTCAATCAAATCTGCCCATAACAAATACCCTTTGGCCGATGGATGGAAACCATCAACGGATACCAATGTGGAATCAGACTCTATAGTTTGTGATAAAAGATCTAGATCAACTACTCGTATTCCTCTAGCTTGGGCTTCTTTTTTGATAACCTGGTTAAAAGCTTCAAGATCCTTAGCTATATCTCTACCTATAGATAATTTCTTTCCATTTGGTGTGACGGTAACGTCAGGGAGAGTAATGACAACTATATTCTCTCGTTTGTGCACAATTTCAAATATTTTATCCAATATAAAATGAAAATGATCTTTAAAAACATCTACAGAGACTCCATGTCCCAAATCATTAGTCCCAATTAATAAGGTGACCAAATCTGGATGAAGTTCTTTTAAAGCAGGCAATTGATATTCAATCAAATCCTGTGTCGTCCATCCTCCCTTTGCTAAATTAGCTGTTAACTCAATCGCGACTCCTTTTTTTTGAAGTCGTCGTGTAATAACTACAGGCCAAGCTTCATCAATCGAAGCTCCGATTCCAATGGTATACGAATCACCAAGGGCTACATAGCGAATAGGACGATCGGACATGGCAGAATTACTCACAAAGAATAAACCCAAAACTATAATAAAAGACCTTAAAAACATCACAAAACCCTCTCCTGATTCTAAAAAAGATAAAATCTTTAGAATTATAATCCATTGTCATGAAATTCTTTAAGGATCTTATTTAATAGATGAGTTACTCTTACACTAGGTTTATACGTCAAATATTCTTCAAGATTTTCTTTAATCTGCTCTTTAGTAATATCTGTCGGCTCTGACTGTACTTGCTCAAACTCAAGATGGCTTTTAAAAATAGGCATTGCTCTTTTCAAATGGGATATCCTGCTTACTAAAACAAACTTCTTTATTGAGAGTTTTTGAACCAACAAAGCAGTTAATTGAGCATTTTCAACTGTAGAACGGGAATCTTCTTCTAATAAAACCTTTCCAGCAGGAACTCCCCTGGAATAAGCAATCAGCGACATCATCATAGCCTCTGAAATAGGCCCAGCGGTTTTCCCTCCTGTAAGAATAATTATCGCTTGCAAATTTTGTTTTAATAACCTAATCCCAGTTTCTACTCGTTTACCCATATCCAAAATCGGGGTCATTTCATCCAC
>JBAXBI010000266.1:0-2363 GCA_037142055.1 Candidatus Omnitrophota bacterium
TGGCAAAGCCGCCGCCTATAACATTAGAGGTAGAAACTACTTCATACGGGCTACCACCTACCTCTAGCTGATATGTCTCATGAATTTGTTTTCCAGTTACTGGGTCAATATTAAAGTTGGTTATTGTTCCTGTTGATTCAAAAGGCTTTGTCCATTGAACCTTCCAGCCGTCCTGCGCACCACCGCCTTGTGGCTGTTGCAAAACAGGAATAATCTGATCGTATTCATTGCTCTTAAATGGTTTTAAATCTTCTTCTGAAGTATTGGGAGCTACGCTTGCAAAATAATCTCCTACGATCTTTTTAACTTGCTCTTCTGAAATCTTGATTCCCGGTTTTAAACGTACGCCATTTTCAGAGGTCGTCTCCCAAACAGTATTTGGATGATTTGGATCTAAGATGCTTCCTTTAATAGATTCAATTGAGGTAAGGTCTGATCTTAAAACATCCCCCTTAAACACAACAGCCTCTGCATTCCTTGATTCAACATCAACACGGGTGACAACAGAATTAGCACCACCGTTTGATTCACCAGTCCAGGTATGAATACTGTCATTGGCTGTTAATGTCATGCGAGGGCCTGCAAAGGTGGGGCCATTGGCTGTATAATTTACCATCCCAAAAAAGTCAGTTGTATGAACTGTCAGGTCTTTGTTCTGATAATTAGCTAACACCATCGGGGCATCTATAGGCGCTTTCGCTGTGCTTCCAAGAATATGTTCCCCAACATTTAAATCTGTATGAGGAGCAACAAAGGCCGTTGAATTTTGGGTTGTTAAAAATGGTTCCAGGGTATCTGCACTAAAATCTATGCTCATGGGCGTACCTTTTAAATAACTAGGAATTTGTCCTCCTGAAACAGATAATCTTAAAACAGAAGGAACGCCTGAATCTTCCACATATTCACGACTTGAAGGACCAGTATAAGGCGCTGGAGCAGGCTGGGCTTTAGCCAATGCTTCTTTCTTAAGCGCATCTAAGTGTTCTAAACTATATGGGCCTGCTGGAGGAGCAGCGGTTGTATGACGAATAAAGGAATCATCGGGGGTTAAGAATCCGCCTTCCCCAAACCCACCGTCACTCATCGTCAGCGTCATAATTCCATCCTTTGTCCCACCTTTCATTGTTGCTTGAGTAAAATGACCAATTTCTGATGTGAAGGTGCTTTCAGGAATCCCCGCTGAAGTTAGGATCGTATTTGATACATTGGTCCCTATATTTCTTGCTTTGGCTAAACTGGGATCAACATAATCTCCCATTTTTGAGACTGGAACTAAATGATTTGCCTCGTCATCTGCAGAAAATCTAAACTTAAGCTGTTCAGGAGCCGCATTAGCAATAGGTTTAAGATCAACATTCTGTAATGAAAAACGAGCCTCTTGGTCAATCCCCTTATTTACATCCGATTCCCTTTTTCTTGTGGCATCATAAAATACGGCGTGAATAGGGCGGTCAAAAGTAATCCCATTAGAAGTAAAATTAATTGTCGCTTCTTCAGAATTCGTTATCTTTGTGACCATGTTTCCATTTTCATTAGACGTATATTTAACAGGTTTCGTTGGATCTAAAATAGCGGTCTCGATTCCATTTGGAACTGTTGTAATGCCATCGATTGTCCACTTTGATCCCGACATGGTTGCAGTTGAGACAAGGTTCATATCTCCTAACAGTCGATCGATGGTTCCTGTATGAATTTGATCCCCTGTTCCGACAACACTGAACCCATCTGTTAAATAATTTTCACTGACTCTCACATCAGTAAAGCTTCTAGGTTCTTCCAAAGAAGCAATCTGTGGAGTTTTCTTATCATTGGATTGCCTTTGAGATGCATCTGTCTCATGGACCTTATATTCAACAGAACCTTGACCTAATAAATGCACGTTACCGCCTTGAGAAAAGGCCAAGGAGGTTCTCCCATCGACGCCTTTAGTGCTGTACCTGAATTCGTTGCCATTCTCATCTATGGCTCTTCGAATACTGGGATCTTCAGAATAATAAGCAAATTTAAAACCACCAGATACTGCATTTTCGCCTTTTTCATCAGTTAAGACAAAGCGATTGGTATTTCCATTGAGCGTCAGCCATTGGCCAGGATTGGTGACTAAAACAAATTGGCCATAATGATCGGTGTCTAGTTGTTTTCCATTGGCATCTTTGTCAAATCCATCACCGCCTACTTGAGCGCCAGCATTGGCTAAAATATGTGCTTGTATTCCTGGAGTAAATTTATATCCTTTATTGTAAACATATTCCCCATTGCGGAAGAATGATCCAGGAAGATGCATATTCCCGTCGCTAATAGAAAATGGGGCTGAACGTGGATCAAACCCGCCGTTTTCATCGAAATAAACCCTTTCAGGAGCT
>JBAXBI010000267.1:0-2361 GCA_037142055.1 Candidatus Omnitrophota bacterium
TGGAGGCTTTTGTATGATTTTAGAAGTATTTAATCTTAAGAAGTCTTTCGGTTCTATACGAGCAGTTGATGGAGTTAGTTTTTCTATAACTCAAGGTGAGAATTTATCTATCATCGGAGAATCTGGTTGCGGGAAATCAACGTTGGCAAAATTGATGGTAGGGCTGCTTAAAGCAGATGGTGGAGAGATAAAGGGTGAGAAAAATACCATACAAATGGTTTTTCAAGATCCGTATAGTTCACTGGACCCTTTATGGACGGTGAGCTCTATATTAAAGGAAGCTTTGTGGCGTCAGAGGCTTTCTCGTCTAGTGCAACAAGAAAAGATACAAGAAATATTGGAATCTGTTGGGCTCAAGGCAGAGATGTTAAATCGTTTCCCTCATGAATTTAGCGGAGGTGAGAGGCAGCGTATTGCTATCGCTCGTGCGCTTTTGACAAAACCAAAGATACTGATTTTAGATGAGGCGGTGTCTTCCTTAGATGTTTTAGTCCAAAAACAGATTATAGAACTGTTAATGGAAATTAAACGTAAATTTAATTTAACCTATATCTTTATTTCCCATAATTTAAGAATAGTTAAAAATTTTAGTGATAGAATATCGGTAATGCATAATGGTAAAATTATTGAATCAGGTCTTTCAAAAATTATTTTTGATTCTCCACAACAACCTTATACTCAACAACTACTTAGAGCAGCTTTTGAATATCAAGCATGAGTGAAAAATTCTGGCAAAGACTTAATTATATAATCGGTGTTTTGGCCATAGGTGTTGTCTTTGGGCTTATGGCTTTCTTGGCTAGTTTAGAAGTCAAAGATTTAGATTTATGGTTACATCTTAAGATGGGCCTTTTTATTACGCAGTTCCACAGCGTTCCTGCCTTTGATATTCTTTCTTGTACTATTTCTGGAAAACCCTGGGTTAATCATGAATGGCTTTTTCAGGTCGTGGCTAATCAAGTCTCTCAAAATTGGGGGTTTGATGGTCTTATTAATATGCAGATTACGGTTGTTTTTGTAACATTTTTGATTCTTCTTTTCTTAGGCTACAGCAAAGATCGGCAGTTTATAACAGCGTTTTCCTTACTAGCAGTTCTTTTTGTTTATGAGACTCGTTTTACCATCCGTCCTGATATCTATTCACTTTTATTCTTTGTTTTGTTTGTATGGATCCTTTCATGGTTTATAAACCGTTCGTGGTCCTTATGGGCGCTGGTCATTATCCAGGTGCTTTGGACTAATATGCATGGTTTTTTCTTTTTTGGGCCGGTATTGGTCTTGGTTGCAATATTGTCAGAATTTCTAAAACGTCATGTCCCATTGCCATGGCAATGGAATGAGATGGGACGTTTGGAAGATGATGAATACCTTCGTTTAAAGATGATGCTTCCTTTGTTGGCACTTGCCTGCTGTATTAATCCGTTGACTTTTAAAGGGGCTTGGTACCCCATAGGTGTTTTATTTGGGCTAGGCCAAGAAGGTTCTAAAGTTTTCTTTGCGCATATTACGGAATTACGAAGGCCGATTACGTGGGATACGATATGGACCACTCAAAATGGTCCGTATAAGGCAATGATCATTATCTCTGGGGTTACTTTTATTTTTAACCGCCGTAAGATAGATATTAGCACTGTCTTTATTTGGCTCATCTTCCTTTTATTTTCTTTGGTGGCTGTTCGTAATATGATTTTCTTTGCAATGGCGTCCTATTTGGTGTTTATGGCTAATGCAACAACCGTTAATTGGAAGACAATACTACCGTTTCATTTCTCCGACAATAAGTTTAAATATATTACTGGTATCTTTTTTAAAGGGATGCTTATTTTCTGGATGATTAATAACGGGACCCAAATTGCGGCCAATGGTTATTTTGATTTTGACACGTATGAACGTAAAAGTGAATTTTGGGGCATTTCAAAAAGGTCATTTCCTTACCATGCGGTGGATTTCTTAGTGAAGAATCAAATCAAAGGGAATTTCTTTAATGATTTTAATTCTGGAGCTTATTTGATTGGCCGTTGCTCTCCAAATATTAAGGTCTATATGGATGGACGGACTGAAGTATATGGTGGAGAGTTCTTTGAACATTATCAGAAAATTTGGCGCGATGGTAACAAAAAGATATTTCTAGAAGATATTCCTAAATACAACATTACAGGAGTCTTTTTAAACAATAATAACCAAGATATTCCAAACCAAACTCTTAAAATGTTCTACCAGCTGCCGGATTGGAAAGTAGTTTATTTTGATTATGATGGGGTTATCTTGTTACGAAATGTACCTTTTAATAAGGTGTGGATTGATCGTTTTGCTATTGATTTAAAGAAATGGCAGTCAAAGTCAATGGATTTACAAAGGTTG
>JBAXBI010000268.1:0-2352 GCA_037142055.1 Candidatus Omnitrophota bacterium
CGCAACGGGAGAGGAAATTTCTTTCGCTGCTAAATTAGAAGTAAAAAAGACAAGTGAAAAAATAATTAAGTATTTAAGTTTCATTGCCATGCTTACAAGACTGACAAAAAATTTATCGTCAATTAACAAAAAACCTCGCCCGGACAAAGTCCGAACGAGGCGTAAAAATTATTTGGTTCCCTGAGATATCCGAGCGGTAGTTTTTGAGTCAAGACTCGAACCTCATAACTGTTTTGAAAGAAACGGGTTAGGGCGATTTCTCACCCTAACCCTAAGAACTCCCCGGTCGAGATACTCAGCGCACCATTAACCGGCTAAACCTACATATCCCCATTCACCTTATCTATAATGGAACCAGCGGCTTAGACATTCTAGATGGCAAAGCGCCTTATGAGATTTCCACCAAAGATCGTATTACAAAAGCCGTTTTGAGACGACATAAGCCAGTCATTTGTAAACCGAATCCCATAGATCTAGCATTAAAATACCAGCAACTTTATGAGGAAACAGGATCAATGACCATCGTTGGTCAGCAATTTGGTGTTTCTCGTGTACGTATTCATCAAATGCTTAATTTACTCAAATTAGATCAAAGAATTATCGACTATATTCAAAATATTAAAGATTTAAAAGAAAGGGGACTTTGGACGGAACATAGATTGCGCAACATTGCTCGACTATCTATGGAAAAACAGTATAAGATATTTCGACAAAAACTATGAAGACCCAGAGTCAGGATCAATATCATAAAGCCACTTGTTCAGCAATCCGTCTGAACCTTCAATGCCCAATAAATCCATCACTCGCTCACAATAACCGCATGCCTGCTCGCGCTCTTCTGTGTCTTCATTTTCGAAATTTTTCAACATGGTCATAAACTCAGACAAAACGAATGATTTCCGAGGTGAGCCCTTCAATCCTGACTGCAAACGGTCAAGCATCGCATTGATTGCACGCTCTCCGCTGATTCGAATGTCTTCGGAAGGCGAACCAGGGTACATATCTTCGGCATGGAACTTTGATTCGGCTCTTAACGCGGAGAGTCCTTTAATAACCTCTGGTGTTACATTAATTTTCTGATCGTCCATTTAGCTTAACCTTTCGTAAGCAAGTCGTCATTTATCAACGTATGATCTTTATTTCGATCGTAATCTTAGCATTTGGTGGAATCACGCCTGGCACACCTTCTGCTCTATGCGCTAAATGAGGGCCAATTACCACCTTTCGGTATCCTCCAACCTTCATGCCTTTCATTGCGTAAAGATAGCCACCTTTGAAATTCTCACGATCAATTCTTACACAAAATGAATAATATCCTTCATTGTCAACTTTAGTATTTTCTTTGGAGTGAGATAGATTGCTCAGTACATCGCGATCGAGCGTATAACCTACACACCTCTTTGGCTCTTTTACCACTTCTCCTTTATTCAATGAAATACGAATTGCGAGCAGGTGATACTCTCCCTGTTCTATGGCTACACCGTCGCCTATGATTTCGTCTATCAGTTTAACGTCTTTCTGAAGTTCCATTGTCATCTCTATTCTTAAAAACCCCTTAAGCTCTCCATAAATATAAAATTATTATCGAATATAATAGTGAACTCCAAGCGGCACTTGCTGAATTGAATCATCAATTTTTTTATCTAACAATTTAGAAGAATCTTCACTTTTCTCAAGAATACCGACAATAGTAGATTTTTTGCGCAAATCAGAAGAACCAGTTCGATGATCTTCGATCGTAATTCGACCATTAGATATTTCTAATTCCTTAGTATTCAAATACTCACCTGAAAAACGAACATATTGATTTAGATAATGATCTAATTCTTCCTGTTTAGAAAGATTGGATATATCAACAGGAAACTGATATTGATCAATATTCTTAAAATTCTGGAACCAACCCGCAGAGTCTAATTTACTGGTCCATTGTTTTTCTGGTGGCGAATTGATGCTTATTGATTCAACAACCGATACAGAATGAAAAGTTTTGGTTTGGATATGAAGAGTTTCACCAGAAGGTAAATTATAAAAATATGAATGAGGATCATATACGAGTTGAAACATAGCATCAGTAGCGCCTTTAGACTTAAGATGATTCTCTGCTTCTGACATTGGCTCGCCAATAGTAATTCTTTGCGAGAAAGCATCATTCGGCATGGCAATCTTTTTGTAGTGACACCCTGAACCTAAAAAGGATATTAAGAAAATACTTATTAAAACCGAATTTATTTTTTGCATATAATTAGTATAATCTCTCACTCCTACCGGGTCAATTTATTTACCCGTTACTGATTTTAACGCGAATTGTAACTCATAGTGCGACAACTTTTGATCTTTTCCAAAAACTGTCGC
>JBAXBI010000269.1:0-2350 GCA_037142055.1 Candidatus Omnitrophota bacterium
ACAGGCTAAAGCTAAAGCAAACGCCAAGATGTTCTGAAATATCAGCGCAATAAACGTAATATACGCTGCGTGTCCTATTGATGACCACCAAATTTGATCCCCCATTAACTCGTGAAAATTAACAACACCAATAAAATGTTTAGGTCCTATCCCTTTCCATTCATGCAGGGACAAGTTAAACATCTCAAAAAAAGGATAAATATAAAAAATGCTAAAAATAATAAGGGCAGGCAGGACAAAAAGAAAGTTTTGAAAATTATCTTTTAAAGCAATAGCCTTAACTTTTGTACCCATTACGGTGCTTTCCCTTTAGCCATCTGTCGATCTTTAACTACCTGTGCCTCTTTGGCTATTTGCTGAGGCGTTTTTTCACCAATAATAATAGCTTGGATTCCCTTATCAAAAGCTTCTGAAACCAAAGGATCTTCATTAATCGACCAAATTGTTGGATGAGTAGAATTTTCCATCCCTTTAACAAAAGCCTCTAAAACAGGAGGAATACCCATCATGGCTTCACGATTAGCTGGCAAATTATTAGTCTCTTTAGCCAAAAGAATCTGTTGATCTTTAGCCGTCAACCACTTTAAAAAGGCGAAGGCTTGATCTTTATGAGTGGAGGAAGCATTAACAACAAACGAAGAGCCCGCCCCACCCCAAATCTTCAAAGGATGAACATTTGAAATAGGAGGAGGAGGTATAACCCCATATTCTAATTTATGATTCATATCTAAATAAACATTAACGCACCAAGACCCGTTGAAAGTAAAGGCCACTCTCTCAAGTGCGAAATCCTGTTCCGCATCCTTATTCCCTTTAGTGACAATACCATCAACTAACACCCCTTTATCTCGCAAATCAGCAAAAATATTAAACACTTTAATCCAATCAGGGTCAGTATACTTAACCTTCGCTTTAAAAGTCGCTAAGACTTTTTCTTCTCCCATAATATTAAAGGCGTAATTTGAGGCAAAGCAATCGATCAACCACAACTCCCCCCAACCAGCAACAAAAGGGGCTATGCCAACACGCTTAAGTTCCTTCACATCTTTTATAAATTCAGCATAGGTTTTCGGAGGGTTTGTAATCCCCGCCTTAGCTAAAAGCTTTTTATTGTATAACATCTGCTCATTGGTCACATCAATAGGGGCACCGTAAATGCCAGGCTTAACACCATAAATATTTCCCGCTTCAAAACTCTTATCTGCTAAGGCTTTATCAAAAAAGCTTTTCTGCCAAACACTATTATCTGCCCCCATTGCGGCAGTTAAATCTTCCACCAATCCGGCTTTGATAAAATCAGCAACAATAGCTTTTTTATCTAGAATACCATAAATATCTGGAAGAACATTAGCTTGAGCGGCTGCAATAACTTTCTGGGAATAAGAATCGGAGGGTGCAAAAAGTTGAAATTCTACTTCAATTCCGGTTTGTTCTTTGTACTGATTGGCGAGTTTCTTAAACGTTTCATCACGATCTGTCATCCAGTGCCAAACAACAATTTTATTAGGGGAAGATTGTTTTTGTGCACAACCTACAATCGTGACTACAATCAAAACAGCACAAACTCCTACAAAAAACTTTCTCATCTACACTTCCTACCTGCTGAAATGCAGGCCGTTGAGATCTTGTTAAGAAATGAAGTTAAAAATTTAACATACTCTATAAAACAGGTCAAGGGCTTTGTTCGGTACAGAAAAGTATTATCAAATTTAAACTATACTTAAGTTTATCTAGTTTAATTTAGAGGAAAAATGGGAAATGATTAACTCTTAGCCGCTTTGAGCTGTTTTAATTCCTCCACAATCATACGTTCGGTATTCAGCAACCGCTCTTTCTTACGATCCATTCGTCCTGCGTAGCCTCCTAATTGACCATCAGACTTAATGACCCTATGGCAGGGGATAATTAAAGGGTAAGGATTGTTTCGAAGAGCTTGTCCAACGGCACGTACCGCCTTTGGCCTGTTAATCTTTTGGGCAATCCATTGATAGCTTCGGGTCTCTCCCAACGGAATCGTCAAAGTCGCATTGAGCACTTCCCATTCAAATTTTGTTAACTTTTCCTTCAAAGACATGTTTGCTCCTTAATTTTCTATGATAAGTAATAGCAAAACGATGTGCTTCATCCCGAATTCGCTGCAGCAACTGCAAACCTAGAGATTCTTTAGAAAGCACAATCGAAGCGCGTTTGCCTGGTATAAAAATCTCTTCTTCACGCTTAGCTAAAGAAATTAAAGGAATCTCCACTTCTAACGTCTTTAACACCTCAACGGCAGAGGCCAATTGCCCTTTACCTCCATCAATCATAATGAAATCTGGATATGCGAGCCCCTCCTTCTTTAACCGGCTGT
>JBAXBI010000270.1:0-2339 GCA_037142055.1 Candidatus Omnitrophota bacterium
ATCAATAGCTATGAAAAGGCTATTAATCTTAACCCGGATTATGCCAGCGCATACTCTAACAAAGGTCAAGCCCACCAAGAGCTTAATCAGCACGATGTCGCTATTACGTGTTATGAAAAAGCTATTGATCTCAACCCTGATTTCGCTGAAGCATACAGCAACCTCGGGATTGCGCAGCAAGAACTTAAACAATATGATGCCGCTATCAAAAGTTTTAGAAAAGCCATAAATATAGATCCTAGTTATGCGGCTCCCTACTCAAACCTTGGCCTGACTCTCCAAGAACTTAATCAACTAAACGAAGCTATTTCAAACTATGAGAAAGCCATTAACCTTAAAAATGACTATGCTCAAGCCCTTTGGAACAAGGCTCTAGCTAAAATTTTATTGGGGGAGTATGAGGAGGGGTGGCAACTTTATGAATGGCGATGGAAAAGTGGACAAAAAGATACTTTTAGAAACTTCAAAGAACCTCTATGGCTAGGCCAAGAGCCTATTAAAGATAAAGTCATTCTTATACATGCAGAGCAAGGACTCGGCGACAGTATACAATTCTGTCGCTATATCTCCATGGTAGAGTCTCTCGGCCCTAAACAAATTTTATTGGAAGTGCCAATGGTGCTGATGACTTTCCTATCTAGCCTAAATGTAAGATTCAACCTCATTGAACAGGGTCACTCGATACCAAAGTTTGATCTACAGTGCCCGATGATGAGCTTACCTTATGCTTTTAAAACAAATCTTAATAACATTCCTGCAGCAATCCCCTACCTATATGCAGATAAAGAAAAAACAAAATATTGGGCAAATAAATTAGGCATTAAAACAGCACCAAGAGTTGGCCTAGTGTGGTCCGGGTCAACTGGTCACAAAAATGACCACAATCGTAGCTTACTTCTTAAGCAACTAGCGCCATTATTCGAGCTAGAATTTGAGTTTCATTGTTTGCAAAAAGAAATAAGACCTGTTGATTTAGATGCAATGAATAATTTAAAAGCAATTCATCTTCATGAAGATGATCTCATCGACTTTTCTGATACTGCTGCCTTAGTCGAAAATTTAGACTTAGTCATTACAGTTGATACGTCTGTTGCTCATCTGGCTGGAGCAATGGGCAAAAAAGTATTCATCCTGTTACCTTTTGCACCTGATTACCGATGGATGTTAGATACGAATGAGAGTCCATGGTATCCGACAGCAACCTTAATTAGACAACCGAATTTAGATGATTGGAACCATGTGATTAAACAATTGAAATTAATCCTAATAAGCTTGATAGAAAAATAGCCAACTATTCTAACAGTCCTAATTTATGGGCAATTGCACAGGCTTGCATCCTATTCTCGACCCCTAGTTTTAAGATGGTACTATGCACCTGATTTTTTATGGTATTAATGCTAACACATAGAATAACTGAAATTTCAAGGTTAGTTTTACCTAAACTCACCCATTTCATCACTTCAACTTCACGCGGAGAAATTAATTGTTTTTCTTTTTTTAACATACCTTGCATGTCTTTTTTTGGCTCACTCATATGGATATGGTTGGAACCTAATACCCGCAAAAGCAAATGATGCAGTTGAGGAACTAACAACTCTAAAATGTGAGCGTGCTTAGGGCACGGCTCACCTGGGATTCGTGAGAAACTAAAAAAAGTTAACAAATTTCCATCTTTAGAATATAGACCATGAGCTGCAATATTTCTTAGCTCAGAATCTCTAAGTACCTCTTCACTTTCTTTAAACGGCACACAATATTTATCGAAGTCGCACAACGGAAGGTTCGATGAAATCAAAATTGGACGATGATTTTTTTTCCATGCACAAATAACACGCTTAACAATGCCCTCGGAATCTAGAGTTGCCCGTTTAATATGCTCGGAGGTCAAGTAGCGGGTTGTCGAATAGCTTTCAAAGATCAGTTCTGATTCATTTATTAAGTTAGAACCACAAATTAAGATCTCATGAGGAATCAACGATTGAAAGGAGCCTTGCAACCAAGAAAAAAATTGATCGCGTTTGCTTATATAAAGTGAAGCCTCTAGAACACTGACAAGCAATAACGACTCTTCTTCGGTCAATGAAATCGCTTTTACCATAAATTTTGTAATTAACTATAAGAAAGAAGCTAATATTACAGTTAGCTTATGGCTAAATCATGATGTTTTTATTGCAAATTTGTTTCATTTTACATGACAGGCCGACGCAAAAATTATGGAATTAAAAGCAACGAATACTCTTTAATTTGTTACTTCATTTTTTACTTTGGTTTTTCTTCTTGCCATTACAAAAATCATATTAATTAACTGTGATTATCAATAACCATGAAGCTGATGATAC
>JBAXBI010000271.1:0-2330 GCA_037142055.1 Candidatus Omnitrophota bacterium
ATATAAAATTCACCCGGATTTAGTTTAATATCTTTAGAAATTTCACCTACAACTCGTTCGGGAGAAAACGCTTTTTTCAGAATATCGGCATCCGTATCGTAATAAACTTCATACAAATACGAATTATTCAAATTCATTTTATATGCCTGACTTCCTGTAAGTATCACGTTATCTTTACCTTTTACCCAATTGGTTTGCTTTCTTAAGTCGAAGAAATTAACTCCGGCATCTTTAAGGCTATCAGCCAATTCTTTTAAAAGATCGAGTTTTAAAAATGGATGGAAAAACACCCCAGCAATCCCATCACGCACTTCTTCAATTTTTCTGGAATTCGCTAAAAGTTCTCGAACTACTTTACGGCTGTTTTCAATATTATTATCTAATGGAACGTATCCTAAATTTTCCGGTATAATTCTTTGTCCATGTAAATCTTTTTCAATAATATATGGATATGTTTGTGTTGTGACTTCGATATCAGGGTAACCAAACCATACTTTTACTGGACGTGTTGGAGCTTTCTCATCAGAAACAGTGAGTCCTTGTAGGTAGTTTTTAATAGCGGCATCTTCAGCAAGTATAAATGTCAATTAAATACCCCCATATCCGCCAGTACATCTACTGTTGCATTAGACATAATTTCTTCTAAATGAGAAGCAAAACGAGTAGAAAAAGAACGAAGTACTGGGTTAGGTGCTTGGTCTCTTTGACCATATTCAAGGTCGTTAATGCGGTCTTCAAGCTCTTCTGGGTAGTCAATATAGAGAGAACCGTCTTTTGCTTTGACGTTAAGATTGAGAGTGATGTCAGAAGGCCAGTTGGCAGCGATAGCCATATTTTTTAAAATTGGTGTAAGTCTATCGGCGGATTTTAGAGCAGCGTCTTTGGCTGCGGTTTCGATAGATGTTTTCACTTACGGAACAATCGCCACAAGGCGGCTGCAAGAATACCTTTAGCTAGGAGATGGTTGTCAGGGGCAGACGGGAAATCGAATGCGCCATGCACAAATTCTTTCTCAGAAGGCTTATCAATATTAGCCATAGCAAAACTCCAATTCGGAGGGTATTACGCAAGGTAGTGCCTAAAGCCCCGCACGGGACTTCCCCTAAAGTATAAAGGGCCCCCTATTTCTAGGAGGCCCTAACTACTAAGTACTTTTACTTACTCTTAATCTTCTTTGCTAGAGCTTTGTCCATCTTCATATCTGCTTTAGCTGATGGCTTCTTTGCATCCATCTTCTTGTCAGCCTTTTCAAATGCCGACTTTTGCTTAGGGCTCATGCCTTTCATTACCTTGGCATCTTGCTTTTTATCAGCAGATTTAGAAGGTCCTTTGCCATATCCAGGCTGACCTTTTTTCTTACCACATCCGCAACTAACACACATAGTTACATACCTTTCTTACGGTTCATAGAGGATTTTTTTGATATAGCAATAGCAGCTTGCTTTTTAAGTTTTTTAGTCTTAGCAAATTTACTATTAGCAGCAGCCAAAGTCTTCATGCCATGCTTATCTTTTGGTTTGCCACAACCGCAGGTAGCGCACATTACTTCTTCTTCTTTCGTAGTGCAGCTAGGTCAGCAGCGTCAATCTTCTTTGGGTTTCCAGCTTTAGCAGCAATTTTCTTCTGCTTAGGTGATAGTTTTTTAACGCCCTTTTTGCAAGCACCGTTACAGTTTGGCTTAGAGCAGCCACATCCACATGATTTGCACATACTATTTTCCTACTTTCTTTTTAGTGGTTTTCTTTACTTTCTTAGGAAGTTTTTTACCTTTGGGGGTCTTATCTTCCCACTCTTTTGCCATCTCTGGGTGCTGAGAATACATAAATTGCCTTTGAGCTTGAGATTTAAAAGGCATTATGATTGGTCATAGGTATCAGGGACAGCAGTAGCATAGTCTAAGAATATATGGTCATTAACCATCTCATCAGGCATTACCTGGATGCAATCTATAACTACTAAGGTAAATCTTTCAGCAATTATTCCTCTTTGTTGAACTCCATAGGGGCGAAAAATTTCGCCTTTCCATTTAATGCGACCACGGTTTTGAACGTCTGGGTTATTCAAAACATTCTTATCAATTTTTTCAATATCCCTACCAAGCACAGTTAAGTGCAAAGTATCGTCATTGTAGAAACCACGCTCATCTTGTGGAACTTTTCCTTGACCAATAACTGCTCGGACAATAGGAAGCTTATAAGGACCTTTCCAGTTACGACCATAAGATGAACTAGCTGTATCGTATATAGGGTCAATTGTAGATGTTGCTGGGTCGTATACCCACCATAGAGCGCTAGTTCCTACAGGGTTTTTTAAATCGTTTTCAATGCCAT
>JBAXBI010000272.1:0-2294 GCA_037142055.1 Candidatus Omnitrophota bacterium
CAAGATGTTTACTTAGTGGATAAGGCGTATCAGCCAATTAAAATTAATGCCTTAAGATACAACTACCCTGAAATCTCTGAAACAGATTTTGATGATGTTGGTTTTGATTTTGCCTTCACAGATACATTCATGGAAATTCTCGATGAAACAGGATCCGTCAGTATCCCAGCAAGGTATAAAGATAGAGACATCACCTTACATTGGCGTCGTTGCAATGTGGAATCTTATAAGTTAGACAAAGAGCCTAAAGCAGATTTAACCTTGGTTCATTATCCAGGTTATGCGGCTCTCTTAAGCCAAGAGTCAATGTTTTGGAGAGTCATCGAATCAACCACGGCACCTAAAGGGTTAGTGAGTGTCAGTAAAGCGTATTTGCAAGTTAAAGATGAGGATGGCTTGGCAGGATTTATGAAATGGTTTGAGCCGTTAAATATCGAACCTCGTGAACTTATTGGAAAACAAAGAATCAACGAAGGAAGTGCGGTAGTCTTTAGAAAAAGAGAAACGGCTATCGAAGAGACTATGCCAGAGGGAGCTCTTGAGTTAAAAGAGGATTATGCCAAGGAGTTGAAAGAGTTACTGGCCAAGGGAGATTTTGAAATAATTGAAAAGGTATTCTTCCCACAAAAAGCAAAACTAGAGCAAGAAGAATTTAAATCCATCTTTCCTAATCAAGCTCAATGGGGGAATAAACTAAAGAGGATGCATGAGTATGTTTATAGTATTAGAGAAGGTGAAGGCCGTCGGTTTTTATTTAGAACTAAAAGAGGACAGCCGCAGGAAGTAGAGTTTGAGGCCTTAGCGAAAGCTATGTTGGAAGCATTCGTTGCCACTAAAACGAATGGATTCTCAGATGAATTAGCCCACGAAGCAGCAGCTGCTGTCCATGCCGAACACAATATCGCTCACTTGCGAAAGACGCGAGTGGCGTATCTTAATACCGCATTGCCCTTGAGTTTGGCGATTGCTGATACGCAAGAAAAGGAACTTCTTTGGGAGGGAGATCCTTTGGAGTATCAGCTTCTTGGACACCTTGAAGCAAGGCAGAGAGTATCCGTGTGGGCAAGCCAACCACCCGAGGCCAGAAGACAAGAGGCCCAAGAATGTGGTTTAAGTGAAGTCATCAAAACGAACAACCATCGACGCTGGGAAATCGCGGATGATCAAGGAAGAGCAACCTTAGCCTCGAAGCTTGGCGCTGGGATCGATGATGTTAGAGGTGTGTTTGTAACTAGCCAAGAAATTCAAGAACAAAAAGACAACGACTTTACTGCACAATTAGCAGCGTTAGAAGCAGATCAACAATACGCGCAGGCGTTAAAACTCATTGGAGAGCAGTCAGAGGGATTAAAACAAAAACTAGAAGCTAAGGCCAAAACCTTAGCTTTACGAGCCGCTAGAGTAAGCTTAAAGTCAGAAAATGCCAAAGAAGCAGAGTCGTTGGTTCAAAAATATTTCGGGACAAATCCCAAGGAAGAGGCTCCAAGATTAGTTTTATCTGAATGTGCTGTGGCTCAAGAACAATACGACCGGGCTTGGGATTTGGTAAAAGGGTTTAAGGGACGTCTATCCGACGGGGGTGATGTTAAGGACAGAAGAGAGGCTATCACCAAGGCAGCCCGGATTAAGATGCCTCATTGGCTTTGTTACGATCAGAGATCTCGATTGGTTGGCTTAGCAAGAACCGTGGTTGAAAGAACAAAGGCGCAAGATCCCTTGGGGATTAATACTGCTACAGAGGCTTTGTTTAATGAAATGGCAACTTTGGATGAGCCTATTCGCTACCAGATATTCTATGAAGCTCATATTCTTTTTATGAATAAACCTGAAAGTGATCGGATGTCTTGGCCAGATTCGTTATTTGAGCTTAAACGTCTTCGGGATGCTGGAAACAAAAAGACTGAAGTTTCTCCTGCTCTTGTTTTGCAAAGGACAGCAGGAGTTGCAGATAATAAGCTTCAACAAGAAGCTGAGGCTATCTTGCCGAGATTCTTTGAGGCTGTTTTAACCATATATGCCAATGGTTCTGATTTCAAGGCCAAAGAAACCCTTGAGCCTTTGCCTGTAGATACCTATAGCCGACGAGACACGCATGTTTTAGCGAAGTTTAACAACACCCTTCGGGTTGCTCCGGGCGTACTTCAATATAGTAAAGTTTTGCAGCTGGTTGAAAAGTCATTAAGAATAATTTTTGAGACATCGTTGGATGATATTCGTAACGCGAGACCTAATATTTTCTGGCTAAGACCATTTACCTATGCGGTTGCCCACAAACCTTCCTTTCATTTAATGCG
>JBAXBI010000273.1:0-2292 GCA_037142055.1 Candidatus Omnitrophota bacterium
ATCCGGAAAACGCACACCATCACTTCTAAAGATCGATGGTGGAGCTTGCTTTTCCATCCCTAAGAATCCAACAACATCATCGAGAAAATTATAGCAAAGGGTCAAATCATCACATACACCGGGTTTGCAATTATACAGATCTAGCAATAACTCATACCCGAATACCCCAGCTTTGCTCATCTACGCTCTTCTTTCTGCCAGCCTCACTCTGGCGAAGGAACCTTTCCGGCCCCTTGGTTTTTGTTAACTGCATCCCATTGAAAGTTCGACGCTCAGACGCAGTGATGAGATTTGTCGAACCATAAAAAAAACTGGACTGTATTATACAAAAAGCTTAACAAAAATAAAGGACTTTTTCTATCAGCCTATCCCTTACAACTTAAGTGTATTTTATAACAAATAGAATCATCTAAAGTAATAATTCTTTAAAATTTTGACATGACGGGATATTTGATTTTTAAAGACAAATCAACTAGAATGAGGTTCTTAAAAATGGAGGACACAATGAAGGTCACAATTAATGGAACAATTAAAGAAATAACCAATATCTCTCATTTATCTGATATTGTTACGCAATTTTGCAAACAACCCAAGAATATTATTACCGAGATCAACGGTCAAATTATGCCTTCTAATCAATGGAGTAATACATCCATCAAGGATGGAGATATGATTGAACTTGTTGCATTTGTCGGTGGCGGATAAGAAAGGTTCTATGTCTTTAGTGACAAATAAGAATGACGCACTTATTATTGCGGGTCAAGAATTCAAAAGCCGTTTTCTACTTGGCACCGGTAAATTCAAAAATAAAAAAGATTTAGCTGATTCCATTGCCTCTTCTGCCTCAGAAATTGTCACGGTTGCTTTACGACGAATTGATCTTGAGCATCATGAAGACAATGTTCTGGAATATATCCCAAAAAATATCACCCTATTGACTAATACATCCGGCGCACGAAATGCTCAAGAAGCTGTTCGTATTGCTCGATTGGCTAAAGCTTCAGGCTATGGCAATTGGATTAAGATTGAAGTGATCAATGATAGCAAATATTTACTGCCTGATAATCTCGAGACTATCAAAGCTACAGAAATTCTAGCTTCCGAAGGTTTTGTGGTTTTGCCTTACATGTATCCCGATCTTTATACGGCACGTGCACTTGTCAAAGCAGGTGCTGCAACTGTCATGCCCTTAGGATCTTTAATCGGCAGTAATCAAGGTATGAAAACAAAAGAATTTATCAAAATTCTTATTGATGAAATTGATCTTCCTATCATTGTCGATGCAGGTATAGGAACGCCTTCGCAGGCTGCTGAAGCTATGGAGTTAGGAGCCTCTGCTGTGCTTGCTAATACGGCTGTGGCCACCGCTGGCAATCCTGTCCTACTGGCTAAAGCATTTGCCCAAGCTGTAGAAGCAGGACGCATGGCTTATTTAAGTCAGCTACCGGGTCAAAGACCGCTGGCTAGCGCATCCTCACCACTAACAGGATTCTTATATAGCAATGAATAAATAGCTCCTCGCCATGGTTACTTTAAAACAAATAACTCAACTCCTCAATGACAATAGACCTGACTCCCTCGAAGAAATCGCTCAAGAGGCATCCAGAATCACCCGTCAATACTTTGGCCGAGCAATCGGACTATATGCGCCTGTTTATTTATCTAATTACTGCTCTAGTCATTGCACCTACTGTGGTTTCCATAGTCATAACAAGATTGAACGTATTAAACTTTCTCCAGAACAATACCGTAAGGAAATGCAAGTCATCCATGCTCAGGGAATCCGAAACCTTCTGATGCTCACTGGAGAATCTTATAAACACACACCGGTTGAATACTTAAAAGAAGCCACGAAAATTGCGTGTGAATACTTTCAAAGCGTTGCTTTAGAAGTGCACCCGATGAAGGGGCAAGAATACCAAGAATTGTTTGCCACCGGCGTTGATGGGGTCACCATCTATCAAGAAACCTATGACCGCACCCGTTATGCCCAAGTTCATTTGGCAGGCTTCAAGAAAGACTATGATTTCCGTCGAGGAACACCTGCACGGGCTGCTGAAGCTGGCATTAGAAATATCTCCATTGGAATACTTTTAGGATTAAGCGACCCTGCCGCTGATTTACTGGCCCTCTATGAGCACGTACGAGAACTTGAAAAAACTTATCCTGGCGTTGAATATAGCCTCTCCTTTCCACGACTTAGAACTATTAAAGAAAAAGAATTTGCCCACTGCGATGTCGATGATATCGCCTTAACTAAGATCATCTCCTTAACACGGATTCTTTTTCCCC
>JBAXBI010000274.1:0-2291 GCA_037142055.1 Candidatus Omnitrophota bacterium
TGCTTCCATTGGATCCTAGCGCCTTGTTTTCTGAATCCAAACCTTTAAAGGCGGATTATGAATATGAACCTGAACAAGCTGAATTGATAAGTTTCCTAATACCTAAATTCCTTAATTTTAAGATATTTTTTACCCTTTTGGAGAATGCAGCAGGTGAACATGGCTCTCGCATGTCTGCGATGGATAAAGCTTCTCAAAACACGGCAGATTTAATTAATCGATATACACTTTTACGTAATCGTGCTCGACAGGCATCAATTACAACAGAACTTATTGAGATTATTTCAGGTGCAGAAGCATTAAAATAACTGGAGAAGAATTTATGAAATTACAAGGTAAAGTTACTCAAGTACTAGGTGCGATTGTAGACGTTTCTTTTTCTTTCGAGGGGTTACCCGCAATTGGAGCAGCCCTTAAAACGACTAATAAATTTATTAATGATAAACCTGATAATTTGACTTTAGAAGTTGCCCAACATCTAGGAGACAATATTGTCCGTACGATTGCTTTGGATAGTACCGAGGGGTTAATTCGCGGTCAACTTGTTAACAATACTGGTGAAGGCTTAACCATGCCGGTTGGTGAGGGAACTTTAGGTAGAGTTATGAACCTTTTAGGAGAGCCTATTGATGATGCTGGCCCTATTAAAGCTGTCAAATATATGCCAATTCATCGTCTAGCACCTTTAGTCGAAGAGCAAGATACTACCACCTCTATTTTAGTTACTGGAATCAAGGTTGTTGATCTTTTAGCTCCTTATAGAAAGGGTGGGAAGATTGGTTTATTTGGTGGTGCGGGGGTTGGAAAAACTGTTCTTATTCAAGAGCTTATCAATAATATAGCTAAAGAACACGGTGGTTATTCTGTTTTTGCCGGTGTAGGTGAACGTACACGTGAAGGAACAGCTCTTTATAAAGAAATGAAAGAAGCAGGTGTTATCGATAAAACATCTTTAGTGTATGGACAAATGAATGAACCTCCTGGTGCGAGAGCGCGAGTGGCATTATCGGCTTTAACTGTTGCTGAATATTTTCGTGATGAAATGCATCAAGACGTGCTTTTGTTTATTGATAATATCTTTCGTTTTACTCAGGCGGGAGCTGAAGTGTCTGCTTTGTTAGGTCGTATTCCATCAGCGGTAGGTTATCAGCCAACCTTAGGGACAGACATGGGGGAATTACAAGAACGTATTACCTCCACAAAGAACGGTTCAGTCACATCTATTCAGGCTATCTACGTTCCAGCTGATGATTATACTGATCCAGCACCAGCTACAACGTTCGCGCATTTGGATGCTACGACTGAACTTTCACGTCCCATTGCTGAGCTAGGGATTTATCCTGCTGTTGATCCTTTAAGTTCATCTTCTACTATATTAGCTCCAGATATTGTCGGAGATGAACATTATATTGTTGCCCGAGGGGTTCAAGAAATCTTACAGAAGTATAAGGAACTTCAAGATATTATAGCCATTTTGGGTATGGATGAACTTTCTGAAGAAGATCGTTTAACCGTAGAGCGCGCCCGTAAGATTCAAAAGTTTTTATCCCAGCCATTCCGTGTTGCAGAACAATTCACAGGGATTGCTGGTAAGTATGTTCCTTTAGAGGAAACTATTCGTTCTTTTAAAGAAATTTTAGAAGGCAAACATGATGCTATACCAGAACAGGCTTTTTATATGGTTGGCAATATTGATGAAGTTATTGAGAAAGCTAAAACCTTATAATTATGTTTCAATTATCTATTGTTACACCCTCAGGAAACGTTTTTGAAGACTCGGTTGAAAGTATAGCCGTTAATGGACTTATGGGAGGTTTTGAAGTCTATTCTAACCATATGCCTATGTTATGTGCCCTTAAGGACGGGAAAGTAAAAATTCGAAGAGATGGAAAGGTTATTAAGTCTCTAACGATAGATAGTGGAGTGCTTGAGGTTAATGCCACCCATAATGTTTTGTTACTAGCTGATCAAATTTTATCAGATAGTCTACCTCCATCATAAATAAATGAATTCTCAAATTTAAAACTATTTATCCCAAATTTTTAAATTTCAGTATAATACCTTCCAAAAGGAGAGGTGGCTGAGTGGTTGAAAGCGGCGGTCTTGAAAACCGTTAAGGATCGTGAGGTCCTTCCAGAGTTCGAATCTCTGCCTCTCCGTTTTCTATTTTCTCGTCGGTGATTGATGGGAGATAGGTTGGGTCCTGTTCGGTGATGCCGTTCAGGGCCTTCTTTATGTCCCCACGTGTCAAAGACTTACCGCATCTTTCTTCCTCGCCGTTTCTGATTGTT
>JBAXBI010000275.1:0-2278 GCA_037142055.1 Candidatus Omnitrophota bacterium
CCGTGGGCCTCCTTATCCTGCGAAGTTTACGGTTATTGTTACAACAGAGGTTGCCTCATTTGGAAAAACCACCGAAGTCAAACTTGTGCCTTCTGCTACTGGAGAGCCATTTATTGCCTCCAGCCGTATTAATGAAAAGATTGTGGTCTTGCATCCAGCCTTCTTTGATTTAACTAACGAGAATAAACAGTTTAAGATTTTTGTACATGAATTAGTCAGCCATATTGGCAAGGGCATTGGAATTGAGAAGGAAGCTTTGGCCCAAGAAGATACAGAGAAAGAGACAAATTATTTGTGGGCTAGCGATCTTGATGGGACTTTGAGAGTTCCTAGACAAAAGGGGTCGTTATCGAGTGCGGTTATCGCAACTATTGGGGAATGGATTAATCATTTTGGAACGTTCTGTGTAACAACAGATGCCTCTGGTAAAGAGTTGTATCAAAGGACGGATACTAAGATCGTTTCTGATCTTTACACATATTTGGGTGCAACAGATCAGGCTAATAAGACAATTCAAAAGAAGGTTATTCTTACCCTATCCCGAGGGGCAGAACAATATAGCATTAATGATGCTCAAGCTGTAGGGGAAGCACAAGTTAAATTCTTAACTGAGAAATCAAAATGGATTTCTTTAGAACAAGCACAAAGAGCACGCCAAATCTTCGAAAGCAATGGGTTAAAGGTCTTAGCAATGGATACGCCAATAGGTGCTGGCCATGAAAATAAAGTGGTTGCTTTCTATCTTGTACGACAAGAACCTGGGGCAAAAGCAGAAAAAGAAGCCGAATTTGAAGTGAGAATAAATAGTTCATTACGTGAAGAAAACTTACCTATTAGTATTTCCTGGATGGGGGGTAATAGGGGTCGGTTTAATGCGTTTCCTACGGTCAAAGATCGACCAAGAACAAAGATAGATGGGTTTAAGTGGGTATTAAATCAATCAGTCGCTGTTAATTATACTGGAGATGAATTAGAGCCCATCCGTGCAGATGGTTCTACGGGCAATGATAGAGTCATCGCTCAATTTATCAATAAACATAAATTAGGGCAAGTTAATCAAGTTACAGGCATTGATGATACCCTTCAAAAGATTCGTGCACGGATGAGTCAATTAAGAGGACATGAAGAGGGATTAATTGCAAAGCCTCAAGAAGAGACAGAGAACACAACGAAGCATTTATGGATTAGCGGTTTAAATGGGGTTCTTCGACCACTTTCGAGTAAGGGTATATTATCAAAAGAAGTGATCGCTACGATTGCTGAGTGGATTACTCAACATGGACGTTTCTGTTTAGTATCTGATGTTTCTGCCAAGACATTGCTTCGGGAGCAACTTAATATTGTAGGTCACCTAGCAGAGTATCTAGGTGCAGAGAGAGAGACAAATAACACAATTCAAAAGAATGTGGTTTTTGCCCTTTCAGCAGGAAGGGAACAATATCGAGTCAAAGATGCCTTTGCAGGAATCTATGGTGGACGATTTGAATTTATGCCGGAACATTCACTGTGGATCCCAATGGTACAAGCTCAAGAGGCACGGAGAATATTTGAAGAGAATTGGTTGACGGTAACGAATATGGATACGCCAATAGGTAAAGGGCACGAGGATAAAGTGGTGTGTTTCAATCTTACCCGCAATGATGAAAACTTAATGATGAATGCTGAAGTGATTAAAGCAAAGGTCAATCAACAATTAAAAGATGCGTCTTTGCCTGTCAGCATTGTCTGGGTGGATAAGGGATTAAACCAATTCAGGGCCTACCCCACAGGCAATGTTTCACAAGCATTAGAAAATTCAAAAAGTGTAAAGTTTAATAGTTTGCGTTGGCTTATAAATGAATCCAATGATTTCTACTATACCACTAATGCATTTTCCACCCATCAAGTAGGGTCTGAAGATCCAGAAAATAGAATTGATGGGTATATGGCAGAAGAAAAACAAGGATGCGTCTATCATGTTACAAACGAGAGAGATGCGGTCTTAAAGATTCGTGAAGGTATGAAGAGTTTAAATTCCCCCACAAAGACAAAAGAACTGCAAGCTCCGTATTATTTGATAGAGGATGTTGCAGCAGCTTATCAGAGAGAAGCAGCTAAAGATATTGAGCTTAATTGGCAAGAGTTGGCTTATGGAAGGATTGAAATCCTAAAAGGAGAAAAATTATTACCCAAACAAGAAGAGTTCATGGGGCTAGTGGTCAAAACATTCTTACCTCATGCTCCCAGAGAGTTACGGAAAGTAGTGTTAACCAGTAATGCCGCTTTATTAGGCAGAAGT
>JBAXBI010000276.1:0-2250 GCA_037142055.1 Candidatus Omnitrophota bacterium
GGGCAAGAAGATAGCAACAGAAAACTTGCCGCCAAATAATCTGGTGTTCCTTATAGATGTTTCAGGTTCGATGAATTCACCTGAGAAATTACCGTTAATCAAGTCGGCCTTTCATCTGTTGGTTGAGCAGCTTCGGCCGCAAGATAAGGTGTCGATTGTAGTTTATGCCGGCAACGCAGGCGTTGTGCTTGAGCCAACCTCTGGCAGGGAGAAGGAAACTATCCTAGCGGCAATCGATAGACTGCAGGCAGGTGGTTCTACGGCAGGGGGAGAAGGGATTAATTTAGCCTATAAGATGGCCAAGGATAATCTCCTTAAAGATGGTAATAACCGTGTAATTCTGGCAACCGACGGAGATTTTAATGTCGGAGTCAGCAATGATGGTGATTTGGTTCGTAGAATCGAAGAAAAACGTGATGAAGGTATTTATTTGACTACACTTGGTGTTGGGAGTGATAACTTCAAAGACTCTAAAATGCAAAAGCTGGCTGACCATGGCAATGGTAATTATTTCTACCTTGATACCATAGATGAAGCCCGCAAGGTCTTTGTGCAGCAGATGGGTGGGACGCTTTTAACCATTGCCAAAGACGTTAAGATTCAGGTTGAATTTAACCCAGCCCAAGTTAAAGCCTACAGATTAGTTGGCTATGAAAAACGAAATCTGGCTAAGGAAGATTTTAACAATGATAAGAAAGATGCAGGAGAGTTAGGAAGCGGTCATACGGTGACCGCTTTATATGAAGTGGTTCCTGCCGCCTCTGCTGAAAGCTTTAATGGGGTTGATGCTCTAAAGTATCAAACAACAACTACAACGGCACCAAACGTTTCAGATGAGATGATGACAGTGAAATTACGCTATAAAGACCCACAAGTTAAAGATGCCAAGAGTAAACTCTTACAGCAGAGCGTAAAAAGCAGTCAATTGTTCGCTCCAGGAACTGACAATCTACGTTTTGCAGCTGCCGTGGCGGAGTTTGGGATGTTGCTGAGAAATTCGGAGTTTAAAGGCATTGCATCCTATTTATCAACCCTGAGTGAAGCCAAGTTAGCTACAGGGAAAGATGAAGATGGTCAACATGCAGAATTCTTCCAGTTGATTGAAAAAGCCGGCCTATTAGACCATACTGTAACTGTCAAAGATAATACTCACTAATACACGTTACGCCAGCCCCGCTGTAAGCGGGGTTGGCTATATAAAAGCGTGGTGGTGATCTTCGCAATCACACAGAATTAGCTGCTTACGGCAGTTGAGACCGTAGACCGATGATCTCAATATAAACTGAGATCATAGACTGATGATCTCAACTGCTGCTGGCAGTAAAAATCGCACATCCGGTAATGGTAAAGATCTATAATCTCTTGTTAGAGTTATGCGTTCTTAATGATTACAAGAACAGGTAGTTCTACTTAGAATTCTCAAAGATTCAATTCCATTGTTAACCATATAAATAAATTTATTTTTATAGTATTCAATCATTAATCATTTTCTTGCTAAATCTCTCCTCAGCATTATAATAACCACTTAAATTAAGTTTATAATTAACCTGCTTTAGCAGGATAGGGATAAAAAATGTTAAAAAATCAACTTACAGCCGATGTGCTTTTTAGCAAATTAAAGAATATTAAGTTAGGTGGTCAGACTTGCGTTTATTCCTTAAGAAAATGTGAAGAATTAGTTCCAATCATTAACCAGATTAATGAACTTAAGGAAGAAAAGAATGCCGTTATCTTGGCGCATTCGTATATTTCTCCCGAGATTATCTATGGAGTTAGTGATTTTGTGGGAGATTCCTATAAATTAAGCCGAGATGCGCTATCAACCAAGGCAACGACAATCATATTCGTGGCTGTGCGTTTCATGGGAGAGACCGCTAAGATTTTAAACCCTGAAAAAGAGGTTTTGGTACCTGCTTTAGAGGATGGTTGTACCTTAGCGGATGCAATCAATGCTAATCAAGTACGGGAGTTAAAGAAGAAGTATCCAGGGTTTACTTTTATTTGCTACGTTAACACCTCTGCAGAGGTTAAAGCTGAATGCGATGTGTGCGTGACATCGGCGAATGTGTATGACATCGTGCAAAGGTTCCCGAATGATAAAATTTATTTTCTTCCAGACAAATATATGGGAGAGAATTTAAAAAATGAAATGAAAAAGCGAGGGGTAAATAAGGATATTCAGTATTTCAACGGCAGCTGTTATGTGCATGAAGAATACAATATTGAGGATATTCTTAAGATTAGATTAGA
>JBAXBI010000277.1:0-2237 GCA_037142055.1 Candidatus Omnitrophota bacterium
AGGCACTTTTCCCCATTGAAGGGCGTCCGGCAATAACAATTAAATCTGCTTTCTGTAAACCAGAAGTCTTATTATCAAAATCTGTGAACCCAGTTGGCACTCCAGTAATCGACTCTTTACGCTGGTAAAGCTGATCAATATTTTCAATAGTTGAACGAATAATATCTTTCAAGGCCACTGCCTGTTGCTTTTGTTTGGCAGTTGCGATTTCAAAAATTAAACTTTCGGCTTCATCTACTAAATCATCAACATTAACATCGCTGCCGTAACATTTCGATATAATCTCCGTTGAATTCTTAATTAACTGGCGCTGAATCCCTTTACCCTTAACAATATCCACATAATACTGCACATTAGCCGCAGTAGGCACAAAGTCTGCCAGTTGGGTCAAATAAGTCAGACCACCAATAAACTCCAAAAGGGATTTGTTTTTCAGATAATCTGAAAGAGTGATGAGATCGACATTTTTACGATTGGCATAAAGATCTTTAACTGCTTCAAAGATTTTCTGGTGGGATGTTTCATAAAAATAAAAGCTATCGATGTGTTCAATCGCCACACCGATAGCTTCTTCAGATAACATCATAGCCCCTAGAACCGCTTTTTCAGCGTCAATGTTCTGTGGGGGGATTCTTATTTCTTCGTGACCCATAAGCGGATTTTGGCAGTAACCTCAGGATGAAGTTTAACGCCAACCTCAAAAATACCTAATTCTTCGATTGGTTTTTCAATCACTAAGGATTTCTTATCGATTTTTTGGCCTTCCGCTTCTAAAGCCTTTAAAATCTCTCCTTCAGTCACAGCTCCGTAAAGTTTTTCTTGATCATTAACTTCAACAGCCACTGTTATTGATACCTTGGCTAACTCATCAGCTCTCTTTTGAGCCTCTTGCCTTTGTTGTTCATAAACAGCAAGCCTTTTAGCCTTTTCTTTTTCCATACGTCTAATGTTGTTATCTGTGGCAATTACAGCCATAGAACGAGGGATCAAATAGTTACGGGCATAGCCATTTTTTACTTTTTTGATCTCTCCAACCTTACCTAGTTTCTCAATATTCTCATTTAAAATTATATCCATAGCCTATTTCCTTTTTGATGATCCGACCGGTAAAAGTCCCAAGAATCTAGCAAGTTTAACTGCTTCTGCTAATAGACGCTGTTCCTTAGCATTAGCATTGGTCATACGTCGGGAAAATACCTTGCCGCGTTCTGTTAAACATTTTTGTAAAAACGCAATGTTTTTATAGTTAATATCAGTCCCCTTAGGAATAGAAAAACGGGCTTGACGTATCCCAGATGAACGTCGATTACCACCGCCACCAAAGGAACCTTCCCCATCTTTTCTAAAAGGCTTCTTCTCATCTCTTGATCTTGACCTTGATCCAGACCCTGATCCTGTTTTTGAAAAACTATTCCTTCTTTGTTCCATGAATTATTCCTCCCAAGCAATATCTTCTGGACTAATAACGTCCGGTTCATTCGTATCTTTGGCCGCATTTTCACCTGAAGGGGCAGCTTGACCTTCTACGCGAGGGCCACCTAAGAACTGAATACGTTCTGCACGAACATCGATGGTAGAACGTTTCTGTCCATCACCAGTTTCCCATGAACGGCTCTGTAAAATACCTTCTACAAAGACAGCGCGTCCTTTTTGTAAATACTGATTACAAATTTCTGCTTGTTTATCCCAAGCTGTCACCGTGATAAAACACGTATCCTCTTTTAATTCTCCACTACGATCCTTAAATTTACGGTTAACGGCTATACGTAAATTTGTAACCGCTGTCCCGTTAGGAGTATAGCGCAACTCAGGATCCTTGGTTAAATTACCAATTAATAATACTTTGTTCAAACTTGCCATAGACAACGCCTCCTCGATTAAACTCCCTGTCGAATCGTCAAGAAACGCAAGATTTGCTCATTGATTCTCAAGATTCCTTGCATTTTATTGATCGCCACGGATGGTGCTTCTAAATTCAATAAATAATATGTACCTTCCCAGATTTTATTAATGGAAAAGCTCATTTTATGTTTCTCAAGCCACACCTGGCTATTAATAATCTTAACCTCAGACTTGGCTGCTGTATCAACTACTTGCTTAATAATTTCGTCTTTGGTTGCCTGTGATGCATGAGCATCTACGATATAGACTAATTCGTACTTATTCATTCATCCTTCCTTTGCTTAATAAGCTTTAGCTAAAGACTAAAGCCTTTGGAACCATTAAACAGGTTCATA
>JBAXBI010000278.1:0-2235 GCA_037142055.1 Candidatus Omnitrophota bacterium
ACTTCCCCCATCGTGTCCAACCAAAACCGCAGCAAGATGAGGAACTTTCTCACCCCTGTTTTTTATCTTCTCAACCTCCTGGGCAATTTCGGACTGTAGTGTCTCAGAAGTCTTTTTTCCGTCTATTAGAATCATTTACTCTAAATTTAAAGCCGCTTAGTAATTATTAGTCGTATCAGGAAATCTAAATCAAAGATTTTAGCGTCTTCCTTTAGCTTGTGTTAATGCATTTCTCATATTTCCACCCTGAGAAACCATTTTCATCATTTTTCGGGTATCGGCGAATTGTTTAAGGAGTCGGTTAACTTCCTGTATGGAGGTTCCCGAACCAGCTGAAATTCGTTTTCTTCTTGAACCATCTATAATACTGGCGTCAGCTCGTTCTTTTTTTGTCATTGAATGAATAATTGCTTCGATATGTTTGAAGGCATCATCCTCAATATCAATATCTTTCATAGCTTTTCCCATTCCTGGGATCATACTGGCAAGATCTTTCAAGTTTCCCATTTTCTTGATCTGCTGTATTTGTTTCAGGAAGTCGTCAAAGTTAAACTGATCTTTTGCTAACCGTTTCTGCAATTTACGAGCCTCTTCCTCATCAAGCTGTTCATGAGCTCTTTCGACAAGCGACACGATATCGCCCATCCCGAGTATCCTGTCAGCCATACGATTCGGATAGAATGCGTCAATTGCATCCATTTTTTCGCCAGTTCCGACAAATTTGATTGGTTTAGTGACAACAGAGCGTATTGAAAGAGCTGCTCCACCACGTGTATCTCCGTCTAGTTTTGTGAGGACTACTCCATCGAAGTTGAGTCGGTCGTTGAATTCTTTGGCAGTATTTACGGCATCCTGACCAGTCATTGCATCCACTACGAACAGTATCTCACCCGGATTAACTGCAGTTTTGATGGCTTCAATCTCATTCATCATCTGCTCGTCAATCGCTAAACGACCTGCAGTATCAATAATAACCACATCATTACCATGAAGTTTAGCAAACTTAATAGCCTCTTTAGCAATCTTTATCGGATCCTTACTTCCTTCTTCCGTATAGACTGAAACATCAATTGCAGCACCAACGACTTTTAGCTGCTCAATAGCGGCCGGCCTGTAGACGTCACATGCAACAAGCAGAGGGCGTTTACCATTCCTGGATTTTAATCTGTTCGCAAGTTTACCGGAAAAGGTGGTTTTACCTGAGCCCTGAAGTCCTGACATAAGGATAATTGCAGGATTGCCTTTAAGGTTTACATCCACTGTCTGACCACCCATGAGCTCGATTAGTTCATCGTGGACAATCTTTACCATTACCTGGCCAGGATTAAGAGCCTTAAGAACCTGCTGACCTAATGCCTTATCCTTCACCTTGGCAGTGAAATCCTTAGCTATTTTATAATTCACGTCCGCATCGAGCAGTGCCCTTCGAACTTCTTTTAACGTCTCGGCAACATTAATTTCTGTAATCTTCCCTTGCCCTTTTAGAAGCTTGAACGATTTCTCAAGCTTATCCGTAAGATTTTCAAACATTACTTATTCAATTTTAAGATCACAAACTTACATGAAAAAAACATTTGCACCAATACAGTAACCCTAAACTTTAAAACAGATTAAAGTGATATATGTTGCATTAATCTGACTTTCAATTTACTGAATATAGGATCATGGATACTGTCGCTAATGATGAATAGCTCATGCAATGTTTGCAAAACATTGGATATCTATCTAAATATCTGATGTTTAAAATAATTCTAAAATAAATGGCATATTTGTTTTTTGCAACTAATATTAACTATTTTTACAGTGGATTATTTACCATTAATTTTAGTTACTGTAATTATGAACATTTTCGTAGGAAGTCTGCCATTTAGCTTAGAAGAGGCAGAATTAAAAGGATTTTTTGAAGAGTACGGCGAAGTAGCTTCAGCAAGAATCATCACAGACAAATTTTCCGGAAGGAGCAAAGGATTCGGTTTTATTGAAATGCCGAATGACGAAGAAGCCAAAAAGGCTATTGAAGAACTTAATGGTGCTGAAGTTGATGGACGCACAATCGTTGTGAACGAGTCAATCGAAAAACCTAAAGATGGTACAAGACGTCCAGGCGGCGGTGGCGGCGGTTTTAACCGTGGCGGCGGCGGCGGTGGATTCAATCGTGGCGCAGGCGGCGGTGGCGGCGGCTATAACCGTGGCGGTGGCGGCGGTGGAGATCGTGGTGGTGACCGTGGCGGTTTC
>JBAXBI010000279.1:0-2234 GCA_037142055.1 Candidatus Omnitrophota bacterium
GATAACAGCTACAACCGTAAAAAGTATTGCCTCGCAAAGCTCGACGCTCCACTAACTTACCCTTACAGCCTTCTTGAGGACAAGGGACGTCAGTCGTGTAAGCTTCGGCATGTTTACATTCTGGAAAGGCTGTACAACTAATAAATCGACCTCTACGTCCCCATTTTACAGCTAAAGGTTTACTGCATAAAGGACAAGCCCTGTCGATGGTTACATGAGTCTTTTGAATATTAGCCTCAGCATAATCAAGCTCTTCCTTAAAAGGACCATAAAAATCTTTAAGAAGGGTTTCATATTTGGTCTCCCCTTCCTCAATTGAATCTAACCCCTCTTCCATATGAGCCGTAAAGCCAATATCCATAATTTTTTTAAAATACTCGACTAAAAGATTACAAATTTTTATACCTAAATCTGTAGCATCAAAATAACCTCGCTCACGTAGGACATAATTACGATTAACCAACGTCAAAATAATAGAAGCATAAGTGCTTGGACGACCAATCCCGTCTTCTTCTAAAGCTTTGACAAGACTAGCTTCTGAATAGCGAGCTGGAGGTTTTGTAAAATGTTGGGTGGGTTTAATCTCTTTAAGCTCTAATAGGTCCCCTTTTTCATAAAACGAGGGATTAATTTTTGCTTCTTCCTGTTCCTCACTGTCTTTATAAACTAATAAATAACCCGCAAAACTTAAGATCGAACCTGAAGCTCCGAAAGTAAATCTGCCCGCCACAACCTCAATCTTTGTTTGTTCAAATACTGCGGGGGTCATTTGACAAGCAATAAAACGCTTATGGATAAGGCTATAGAGACGGAATTGATCTTCAGTTAAATAAGCTTTTAAATCTTCAGGTTTTCTAGCTACGTCGGAAGGACGAATAGCTTCATGGGCTTCCTGTGCACTTTTCTTAGATTTAAATTTGTTTGGTTCTTCAGGCAGAAACTCTGCTCCATATGACTTCTTAATATAAGAACGAACTTTCTCAATAGCTTCATTAGCAATATTAAAAGAATCCGTACGCATATAGGTAATTAATCCTACCGGCTCCTCATCACCAATCTCCACCCCTTCATAAAGCTCTTGAGCAATAGACATAGTTCTTGAGGTGTTGAAACCTAATTTCCCAAAAGCTTCCTGTTGCAAAGTACTAGTAATAAACGGTCCAGGTGCGTTACGTTTAAGACTCTTTTTATAAATATCCTCAATATTAAAAGTTTGCTGTTTTATCTCATTAACAATCTCTTTAGATTGACCTTCTTCTTTTAAATCTATCTTTTTATCATCAATCTTTTCAAGTGAAGCGGTCAAAACATCCTTAATACCTTTTTTTTGTAAATCGACGGCAATCTGCCAATATTCCTGAGGTATGAACCTTTTAATCTCTGCGTCACGATCAACAATCAAACGTAATGCAACTGACTGTACACGTCCAGCACTTAAACGAGATCCCACCTTCTTCCATAATATAGGTGAAATCTGATAACCTACAATACGATCCAAAACCCGTCTAGCATTCTGAGCATCAACTTTCTTATGATCAAAATCTCTAGGGTGTTCGAAAGCTTTCTTAACAGCTTCCTTTGTAATTTCATGAAAAACAACGCGTTTTACTTTCTTATCCTTACCAATATGTTGAATTAAATTCCAACCAATAGCCTCTCCCTCACGGTCAGGGTCGGTTGCTATATAAATTTCATCAACAGCTTTTGCCTCTTCTTTAAGTTTCTTTAAAGTCTTTTGTTTAGTGCGTACAACAATAAATTGAGGAGCAAAATCATTCTCCACATCGACACCTAATTTAGATTTTGGTAAATCTATCAAATGTCCCATCGAAGCTGTTACTTTAAATTTATTACCTAAAATCTTATTGATTGTCTTGACCTTGGCAGGAGATTCAACAATGACTAATGCTTTTGCCATAAATAATTTTCCTTACTATACCTATAGCCTTACATAAAATTGGCCAGGTAGTTGTTTTATAACGCCTTTGAGTTCTAAGGTTAACATTAAGCCTATCACGACGCCAACTTCCTGCCTACAGAGCATGGCAATGGCATCAATATGACTGGGTTGATGATTAATAAATTCATAAAGCTTATATTCTTCAACTGATAAAGGCACATGTGACTTCCCTTGCTGCTCATGTTGTTCTAATTGGGTCTTAATATCAAGACCTAACTCTTGTAATAATTCCTCAACTGACAAAACTATTTTAGCTCCCTCTTTAATCAGACGA
>JBAXBI010000280.1:0-2225 GCA_037142055.1 Candidatus Omnitrophota bacterium
GGTTCGTTGATGATGCGAAGAACCTTTAAGCCTGCAATTTCACCGGCGTCCTTGGTTGCTTGACGCTGATTATCATTAAAATAAGCGGGCACCGTGATGACCGCGCCTTCAATAGTCTCACCTAAGAACTTCTCAGCATCGGTCTTAATCTTCTGTAAGATAAAACTCCCGGCCTGCTGTGGAGTATATTCTTTGCCGAAAACTTTAAATTTAAAATCTGTTCCCATCTTACGCTTAGAGGCATAGATGGTTCCCTCCGAGTTAATCGGCGCCTGACGGCGGGCTGGTTCACCGACGATCAATTGGCCATCCTTTGTAAAAGCCACAAATGAAGGGAATGCCTTACCTGAAGATACCCCTGCCCCTTCAGCAGAAGGTATAATGACTGGGCGACCACCTTCCATAGCAGCTGCCGCAGAGTTTGATGTTCCTAAATCGATTCCTATTACGCGTCCCATATGTGTATCCTCCTTGTATATCCATGTAGGGGCGCAATTAATTGCGCCCTCATTAGGACGTGATAAATCACGCCCCTACGTTGTATTTTTAGCTACCTTCACCTTAGCCGTCCGAACCACACGGCCGCCTAGGGTGTACCCTTTTTCAAATTCTTCCATCACAATCCCATCGGCAACTTCTGTTGTCTCCTGCTGCATCAAAACTTCTTGAGCATTAGGATCAAATGGTTTACCGACGGAAACAATCGTTTTAACATCATATTTGGCCATCAAATCTTTCATATTGTTAAAAACCATCGCAAGACCTTTAATCAAATTCGCATCCGTTGATTCTTTGGCTTTGAAAGCATTCAATGAACGTTCTAAATCATCATAAAGCTTCAAACACTCAATAATCACCTCTTCATGCGCGTATTTAATAAGTTCCTGGCGATCACGCTCGTGCCGCTTGCGCATATTGTCAAACTCTGCCAATAGACGCACATATTTGTCTTTTTCAACGACCAACAAGCCTTTTAATACTTCCACAGGATCAGCTTTTTCTACAACTTCCTGAGCTTGTCCTGCCTCTGCGGCAGAGAGTTGTTCTTGCTGTGGCAAAACTTCTTCTGTTGGGTTTGGAACTTTTTCGTCCATAATTCTTTCTATTTGTCATTCCCACATGCTTTAAACGGGAATCTAATGCACTAGCCCCCTCATAAAAACATTCGGGGGTGAGAATTTTATAATAAATTTAATGGCTAAATAAATCTGAAACATACTCGAGGGCAGAAACCACCCGATGATAATCCATACGGGTCGGTCCTAAAACCGCGATTCGGCCAGTTAAACCATCTCTCTCAAAACTGGATACAGCAAGGGAGCAACCATCCATTTCTTTAAGGGCCATTTCATGACCTATATAAATTTCGATTTTATGATCTAAATCTCGGTTAATCAACGCCAAAAGACACTCTTTTTCCTCTAGCATTCTTAATATCGACTGTATCTTTAATATATCTATCTGTTCCGGATAGCCCACCACATGGCTGGTGCCTCTTAAAATCATTTTACTTCCCCAACCATCCACTGAAACGATACTTGTATAATGTGTCAAATCAGAAATAACCTCTGATGTTTTCTCCATTAAAATCTCTAACTGATTTATATGTCGCCTGTACTCGGATTGTATACGTCGCTTTTCTTCTTCCAAAAGCTGAATCTCATGCATTAAATGATCCACATAATAACGATACCCTCGTTGAGTAGGAACGCGTCCGGCTGAAGTATGCGGATGGCTCAAATATCCTTCCTCTTCCAACTCCGCCAAGATATTACGAACGGTTGCAGGCGACACATCTAAACTATGCTCCTCTGTAATAAAATGCGACCCTACAGGAGTAATCGTCCTGATGTATTGATTGACCACAATCGTCAAGATTCTGTCTTTGCGTTGTTGAATATCGTTTCGTCTTGCTGACATAGTTATCTTTAATTCCATCTAATTTTAGCACTCTTAATGCATGACTGCTAGAAGTATAACATCCTTCATTTTTTTGTCAAGGACTCAATAATAGCCTGTCAAAAATAATGCCCAGTATTTGTACAATAGAAAAGATTGCGGACTCATTTGAATTTCTTCTTGGCTAAAGCATACGCCATCATCATTACCAAAACAATCGCCGCAGCAATCTGCCAGGACATATTCACACAATGGGCCGACTGTCCGATTGTATGGCGAATGTCCATGCCTGAATAAAGACTATTCAATAAAATTCCAAAGCCCAG
>JBAXBI010000281.1:0-2224 GCA_037142055.1 Candidatus Omnitrophota bacterium
AATTATTCGTCGTAAAACGGGTAATATCGAGGTTACTATTAAAGCCGCTCGCCCTGGTATTATTATCGGAAAAGGCGGCGCTGAAGCGGAACGGCTCAAAAAAATACTAAAAAATGTCATTGGAAGCAATGAAGTTCAATTGTTTGTAGTTGAAGAAAAACAAGTAGATATGAGCTCTCCAATATTAGCTGATGCCGTTGCTCGACAACTTGAGAAGCGAATTGCTTTTCGTCGTGCGATGAAGCAAGTTGTTAATAGAGCTTTGAAAGCTGGCGCACAGGGCATCAAAGTAATGTGTGCTGGTCGTCTTGGTGGTGCTGAAATCGCACGTACTGAATGGTATCGTGAGGGTAAAGTTCCTCTTCATACAATCAGAGCCGATATTGATTATGCTTTTACTGAAGCTAATACAATTTATGGCAAGATCGGTGTAAAGGTTTGGATTTATAAAGGTGATATTCTTCCTCAAAAAAATCGTAAGGAGGAAGCTGCCTAAAATGTTACAGCCAAAGAAACAAAAATACCGCAAGGCTCATCGTGGTCGTAGAAAAGGTATCGCAAATAAAGGTGCAACTATCGAATTTGGTACTTATGGATTACAAGTTCTTGAGAATGACTGGATTACTGCCAGACAAATTGAAGCGGCTCGTATTGCTATGACTCGTTATATCAAAAGAGGTGGTCAAGTTTGGATTCGTGTATTCCCAGATAAACCGTTTACCAAAATTCCTGCAGAAACACGTATGGGAAAAGGTAAAGGATCTCCAGAGTATTTTGTGGCCGTTGTAAAAAGAGGTAAGATTCTTTTCGAAATTTCTGATGTTACTGAAGAAGTTGCAAAAGAAGCAATGCGACTAGCTAGTCATAAATTACCTGTTATGACCAAGTTTGTCACCAAATTGGAGTTAGAATTATGAAAATCTCTGAAATTCAAAAATTTAGTAATGATGAAATTAATGGATTAATTCTTGAAAAGCAAAAAAATCTTGTGACCATGAAGTTTCAGCTAGTGGCAAGTCAACTAAAAGACGTAAAAGCGATTGGTAAGACTAAGAAAGATATTGCCAGATTGTTAACTGCATTAAAGTCAAAAGGTTAAAGGTGGATCATGGAACGAAATCATAGAAAAACGAGAACAGGATTAGTTGTTAGTGATAAGATGGATAAAACTATAGTAGTAAAGATGGAAAAGCGTACTCGCCATCCAAAATACCACAAGATTATTATTCGTGCCGTGAAAGTTAAAGCGCATGATGAAAAGAATGAGTGTAAAATGGGTGACTTAGTGTCACTGATGGAAACCCGTCCTTTAAGTAAAGACAAAAGATGGCGTGTTGTAAGTGTTTTAGAAAGGACCATTAATAGTGATACAGACGGAGAGTAGATTAAATGTAGCTGATAACTCTGGAGCTAAAGAAATATTATGCATAAGAGTATTAGGGGGTACACGACGTCGTTATGCGCATGTCGGAGATATAATTGTTGCAACTGTTAAAAGTGCCACTCCTAATAGTACTGTTAAAAAAGCTGAAGTTGTAAAAGCCGTTGTTGTTAGAACACGAGCAAAGATTAAACGCAAAGATGGTACAATCGTGCGTTTCGATGATAATGCAGCGGTAATAATTAATGACGCACGATTGCCTCGAGGAACGCGAATATTTGGCCCTATTGCAAGAGAACTTCGCGATCGAGACTATCAAAAGATTATTTCTTTAGCGCCTGAAGTCGTTTAGGTAGGAGTTAGATTATGAATAAATTTAAAAAAAATGATGAAGTAAAAGTTACGACGGGTAAAGATAAAGGAAAAACTTCAAAAGTTGTTCAAGTTATTCCCGAGAAACATCAAATCAAAGTTGAGAAGATTAATGTTGTTAAACGTCATACTAAGCCTAGTCAGACGAGTGCTGGTGGTATATTGGAATTTGAGAAACCAATAGATTGGTCTAATGTTATGTTAATTTGTAAATATTGCAAAAAACCAGTCAGAGTTTCTTATCTAGATATAGACGGCCAAAAAGTTCGTAAATGTAAATCTTGCGCCGAAATTATTGATAAAAAGTAGTGACTAAAGGAGATAGTATTGTGTCATCGAATAAGCCTGTTGATTTAAAAGAAAAATATATTAAGATCATAATTCCTGAGCTTCAGACTAAATTTAATTATGCGAATCCCAATGAGGTTCCCAAGATCACTAAGATCGTTATCAATCGAGGTTTGGGCGAAG
>JBAXBI010000282.1:0-2202 GCA_037142055.1 Candidatus Omnitrophota bacterium
TGAAAAAAGGTGACCCAGCGGGCTGTCAAGAAGCTCTCCATAATACAAAAGGTTTATAATATGAAAAAAATTGCAATTATAGGTGGCGGTATTTCAGGTTTAGCTGTTCTTCATTATCTTAAGAGGCGATACAAAGACACTGTTGAAATTACTCTTTATGAACGCAATCCTTATGTGGGAGGGGCTATTGCTTCGTTATACGCCCAAGGTTTTTTATTTGAAACTGGTCCTAATGCTTTCCTAACTAATCAACCTAATACCCTTGTTTTTATTGAAGAATTAGGCTTCACTGACCAAGTTATAGAGGCGAATCATGACTCCAAACGTCGTTATATTCAATTGGGTGGGAAGCTGCATCTTTTGCCTATGGATCCTATAAATTTCATTAAATCACCGCTTTTATCGACTGATGAAAAATTCCGACTTATTCAAGGCTTGTTTATTAAGAACTTACCTAAAGATCAAAGCGTCTATGATTATACTTCTAAACGTTTCGGTGTAGCGGTCAGTGAACGTTTAGTGGATCCTTTTTTAACAGGTATTTATGCAGGGAACATTAAGCGTTTGAATATGAGTTGTATTTTTCCAAAGAAATCTACTTCCAAAGGGCAAAAGAAGGTTAAAACCCAGCTATGTTCTTTTAAAGATGGTATGGGAAGTTTCATAAAGCATATATCAAAACAATACAAACCGTTTATTAAAACAGGTGTTGAAGTTAAAAGCCTTGATCAGCTTAAAGTTGACCAAATCATATGCTCAACCCCTGCACATGTTGCCTCCAGTCTTCTGGGTATGGATATTTTAAAGAATATTCTTTACTCGCCTATTGCTGTGGTGGGCTTAGTGATTAATAACGATACTTTTAATAGTATTCCTGATGGATTTGGATATTTAATTCCCTCAAGCGAAGGTAAGGAAGTTCTTGGCGCTCTCATAGAAAACAATACTTTTAAGAGGCAATCTCCAGAAGGGAAGATGTTTATTCGTGTTATGTTAGGTGGAGCTCATCATCCAGAGATTATTAATAATAAAGCAGATGAGATTGTAGTTAAAGCTATCAAGGAGATTGATTCAATTTATGGTCTGAAGGAGAAACCTCAATCAGCTTCTGTAAAACTATGGGCTAAGGGGATCCCTCAATATGAGCTAGGTTATCCTGCTATTCGCCAAACTATTAAGGATGAACTTCAAAAAAGACCCAACTTACATCTATGTGCTAACTATCTCGACGGGATTTCCTTTAACGATTGTATTAAGAATGCTAGGGAATTGGTAGAAGCCATTAATATCTAATATGCCTCAAGAAATTAAAACTCCTAAGAAATATCACCCTAGAGGCTTCGAGATTCTCTATGAAGATAGAGATATTATCGTTGGTAATAAAGCCCCTGGTTATTTAAGTGTGGGGGCTCTCTGGGAAAGGGTTAATACTATTCATCATGCTCTTAATTTGTATGTACGTAAAGGAAACTCCAAGTCGCGAAAATGTGTTTATGTGGTGCATCGTTTAGATCAAGCCACTTCAGGAGTTCTTGTATATGCTAAAACTGAACAGGTGAAGGATTTTTTAAAAGATAATTGGAAAAACACAGTAAAGAATTACTACGCCATTGTTCATGGTAAACTTGCAAAGACATCGGGTACTATCTCAAGCTATTTAGTTGAGGATGATGATTATGTGGTGCATTCGACACATGATAGCGATAATGGAAGATTGTCTCATACCGAGTATACAGTTCTTAAAGAAACTGAAAAATATACTTTATTAAGGATTAATCTTTTAACCGGTAGGAAGAATCAAATTCGAGTACATCTGTGCGATATAGGACATCCTGTGGTAGGGGATGATAAATATGGAAGCAACTATCCTAGATACCAGCATTTGGCTCTTCACTCACATACGCTTACCCTTACACATCCATTTAGCAGAGAAGAGATGACTTTTACAGCCAGGGTGCCTGAGTATTTTGGAAAACTTATTTTTTATACGTATTGACCTGCTGCAAAGCCAGAGCTCCAGGCCCATTGAAAATTAAAACCACCTAAATGTCCTGTTACATCAACGACTTCACCGATAAAATATAGACCCTGTACTTGTTTTGCTTCCATAGTTTTAGAGGATAGTTCGTTGGTATCAATTCCACCAACAGTCACTTCAGCTTTTGCAAAGCCTTCTGTTCCTTCAGGAATGATTTCCCAGTT